>NZ_JCANTD010000028.1:0-68010 GCF_059570675.1 Salinispora goodfellowii
CGGTCGGCGCGGGCGGGGGCTGCTCCGCCGGTAGGTGCGCGGCCAGGGCGTCCATCGCGGCGATGAAGCCCGGGTCGTACGCGCCGGGGGTGCTCACCACCAGCCGGCCCGTGGGGCGCAATAGTCGCGCGTACGCCCGCAGGGCCTGCTCCGGCTCCGGCAGCAGGAAGACGACCATCCCGGCGAGCACCACGTCGAAGCTGTGTGGCGGGAAGCTCGGCTGTTGGGCGTCGCCGACCCGGACCTCGACCTGGGTCAGGCCGGCGCGGGTGGCGTCGTCGGCGGTGAGCTTCACCATCGTCGGGGCGAGGTCGATGCCAGTGACGCGGCCGGTCGGTCCGGTGGCCGCGGCGGCGGGAAGGAGAACAGCACCGCGGCCGCAGCCAACGTCGAGGACCTGCTCACCCGGCTGAATGCCGGCACAGCGGACAAGTGCCGTGCCGAAAGGCTCGAAGTAGGACACTTCGGTACGGTCGTAGCTGGAGGCGGCCTGCTCGAACACGTCCACGATCGAGTTCGTCCGTGCACTGCCCGTCATTGACCCTCCTCATCACCCGCACTGCTTGCCGCCCGATCCGGTGGGCTACGAGGGCAGCCCGAGCGCCAAGTTTGCGAACCCGTCAACGGTTACCGTGCGATGGTCGTACCGACACCAGGATGACATGCCGGTCGCAACGTTCAGGCACGCCTGCACCGGCGGACACGCACCCTGTCCCAGATCCACAAAGCAACGGACCCTCCATCACCGCTTCATGTCATGGACCTGGACAGGACGGCACGGGGCGCTCTCACTCCCGTCCGCCGATCGTGGTGATCGGCGCAGCTCGCATCGCGAACCGGGTGGCCGTCGTGATCGCTCCCCAGGAAAGCGCGACGGTCACCACGACAATCGCGATCATTCCAAGAAGGGAGAAGCTCGGCACGGCCGACTGGGTCAGCCCGAGGCTGAAGCCAGCCAGCGGTGGGATCATGGCCAGTGAACCGAACAGCAGCGCCATGACGACAACGACCCGGGCCTCGCCATTCACCATCTTGCGGACCTGGTCGCGACTGGCGCCGATGAGTCGCAGCATCGCGAACTCGCGCACGCGTGCCGTCGTCGCCATCACCAGCGTGTTCACGACCGCGATCGCGATGTAACCCAGCAACACGGTTTGGAACAGCAGGTTGAGCGCCCAGTCACCGGTGCCGCCAACCCCGGGCGCCGCCAACAATCGCTCCCGGTCACCGACCTGGACCGTCGGAAAGCGCTCGACCGCGCCGCGCAGCGCCTGTTGCAATGCCGTCTGGTCCGCCCCGTCTACGGCGCTGACCAACACCGCGCTGTTGACCTGGGCGGTGGTGTGCGCAACCACGAGATCGTTGGGGAGGGTCACATCGCCGAAACCCAACCCATGCTCGTAGATCGCCACCACCCGCGGGTTGAGCAGGTGGCCGTCGCCGAGGCGCAACTCGATCGCCTCGCCGATGGTCCCACGGACGGTCTCCGCGGCGATCCGGCTCAACGCCACCGTCTCGCCTCGTAGCTCCGCGATGTCGCCCCGGGTCACCGCGAGGTCGATGGTCTCGGAGAGCCGGTCGGGTGTGACGCCCTGGGCGGCGAAAACCTTGGTCGCGGTGCTGTCCTCGGACGGGAACGTCAACAACGCCTGACTCCGCGCCACCGGTGTGACCACGGCTACCCCGGGCGTCTCCCGAACCGCGTCCACGACCTCTGGTGAGATCCCCGCGGCGGACGGGGCAGTCAGCGCGTAGTCGGCCCGCAGTCCTTCCGCAAGCTGGTGTTGTGCCCCGGCGAGCGTGGTGGAGGCCCCAAAGACCTGCACGGCGGCGAGCGTCACCCCCATCGCCAGCGGCGTGGCGGCCGTGCTGAGCTGCCGCCAGTTGGCCCGCGTGTTGGACCGGGCGAGGAAGGAACTGGCGGTGGTTCGTGGGTTCACCAACCGGCCGAACAACCGGAGCGCACCGTTGAACAGCAACGGTCCAAGACAGCCGAGGGCCACGACGAACAGCAGGACGGCGCTCGCGGCGGTATCGGCGGCCGAGTCCCCCGGCGATGCCACGTTCCCGAGTGTGAGCAGCAGCCCGAGGGGGATGAGCAGGATGCCGATGGTCAGCCGGACTGTCCCGAGCCTCTTGGGCTCGATCGCGGCGTCGCCGAACGCCTCAACCGGGCTGACCCTGGCTACCCGACGGGCGACCAGCCAACCGGCCAGTCGGGCGCTGATCGCGCAGAGCACCAGCGCGGCGAAGAGCGGCAGCACCCCCACCTGAAGCGCGAAGTCTGGGGGCATCGCACCGACGAGCACGAACACACCGCGCATGGCATAGGCGAGCGCGATGCCGGGAAGGGCACCGACCAACGCGCCGGCGAGCGCCACCACGGTCATCTCGGCGCTGACCATCCCGTGAATCTGTCGGGGCGTCGCGCCGATGGCGCGCAGCAGGGCCAACTCACGCCGACGTTGCCGCACCGAGAGCGCGAGGGTGCTCGCCACCACGAACACCACGATCAGCACCATGGTGCCGCCGAACGACGCGGCGGACTCCACCACCAGACTGCGGGCATCGCCGACATCCAGGAACTCGACATCGCCGCGATCGGCACCGGTATGCACCACAACTCCGGGTACGGCGGCCTGGATGCGCTTGGCCAGGTCCTCCGCGGCGACGTCGGGTGCGGCCAACACGCCGATCGCGTCCACCCGGTCGGGGCGGCCGGAGAGCCGGGTCGCCTGGTCGTCGCTGAAGTAGACGGCGGACTGCCGGTCGAGCGCGGCTGGCGCCGCGGCGATGCCCACCACCTGGTAGGCCGCCGGGGTGGAGCCGACCACGATCTGCACGGTCGAATCAGTCGCCAGACCGGCCCGAGCAGCCAGGTCGGCGTCGAGCACGACCTCACCGAGCCCGGTCGGTGCCCGCCCCTGGTCCGCCGTGAAGGGTGCGAGCGCCGCCGCAGACCAGCCGTGCCCGAGCACCGGGAAGTCGTGCGGTCCGGTCACCACGCCGCCGTCAACGGTCAGGACGCTCACCGAGATATTGACATCTCCGACTGCGGAGGCGACGCCGGGGACTGCGGCGACCGCGGCGACCGTGTCGGCGGGCAGCGTCACCCGCTCGCGGTAGCGAACCTCTGCACTCTCATCCAACCAGAAGGACTGCGGTGCGCCGATCGTCACGGCCGCGCCCGCGTACCGCTCAGGAGTGACGCCGTTGCTGAGCCCGGACTGCAGCAGAACCCCGCACGCGGCAATCACGGCGGCGCCGACGACGATCGCGACGAAGGAACCGGCGAAGCCCCCCTTGTTTCCCCGGATCGTGCTCCAGGCCAGACCCAGGTCTCGGGGAAGCGGAACCACGATGCCGATGAGCCGCCGGACGGCGCGGATCACCACTCGCCCAGGTACGTCCGGTGCGACCCGACCTGCTCCGGGGTAGCCTGGAACAGGCCGGGGCCGGAAGGCCCTTTAGATCCAAATGTTGGGCGAACCGTCTGGTCAACTGACGTGACATGTTGGGAAGCTTGGGGCATATCGGCCAGCATGACAGCTTTCGGCAAGGCCGCAAGGCCGCAAGGCAGCGCCGCCCGCCGCGCGGTACCCGATTGAAGGCGCACGCCGGCCCAGTTGTAGATCGACGGTCAACGTCAGGCAGCGTCCAGCAGCGCCGGGAGCTTGCGCATGTCGTCGAAGACCACCGTGCCCGGGCCCTCCAGTCGGTGCGCAGGGGTCAAACCGCCCGCGTAGCCGAAGCAGCGCATCCCGGCAGCGCGGGCCGCCTGGACTCCGTAGTGACTGTCCTCGACCACGGCACACGCTGCGGGCGGCACACCCATCGCCGCCGCCGCATGCAGGAAAAGGTCGGGGGCGGGCTTGCCGTGGGCGACCTCGGTGGCGCTGAAGATGCGGCCCGCGAAGCGCAGATATAGGTTTGTGCGGCCCAGGGTGTGGCGCATCTTCTCGTGCGTACCGCTGGAAGCCACGCACGTCGGCAGGGCGATCTCGTCGAGCGCCTCGTTGACCCCGTCCACGGCGGTTAGTCCGGCGTCCACCGCCTGGCGGTGCGCCAGGTCGAACCGGTCGGCCCATTGAGCAGCCACGTGGTGTCCGAGGCGGGCCGCGATCTGCGCACCGATGGATGTGCTGGAACGGCCGATGAACCGCTCGATGATCGCTGCCTCGGTCAGCGGCCAACCCAGTTCCGCGCCGAGCGCGACGTTGATGCGGACCGCGATGCGCTCGCTGTCGACCAACACCCCGTCGCAGTCGAAGATGACAAGCCCGACCGAAGTGGTCATCCGTTGCTCCTAACTCGGTCCGCGGTGCGGGGGGGGGTAGGTCCGGCAACACGGGATCATTGCGATGTTTGGGGCCCCGTTACCTGTCGTGATGGCGGGGCCGGTGTGCGGCTGCAGCCTACTCGGCAGCCGGGGTCCGCAGGACCTCGAACACGGCACCGAACCCGTCCCCCGCGTGACCGCGGCGGATGGCCTGCTCCGCGCATGCGTGCAGGAACTCCGGCAGGGCCGCGTCCACGCCCTGCGCCCGGCTCGCGTCTACCAGGTGCTCGATCGCCACCGTCTGCATCCCGAGCGTCGACTCGTTGTCCGGGTACGCCCCTCGTCCACCTGGCCGGTGCGGTTGGGCTTGACGGCCAGCCTCGACTTCATGTGTGAGTCGATGGAGTAGCCGACGATCCGGTGGGACCATACGTCCTTGATCGCGCACAGGTAGAGCTTGCCCTCACCGGTTCGGTGCTCGGTGATGTCGGCCAGCCACAGCCGGTTCGGGCCGTGGATCAACCAAGGGCTGCGACCATGATCAGCCAGGGTCGCTTACAAACCGACCCAGGGAGACAGCGCCGACGGCGGCGCGGGTCAGCCAGCGAGCAGCCGTTCGGTTGCGTGGAGCAGGGAGTCGGGGTCCTTCTCGTACCGGTCGTGGTAGGGCCAGTCGGTCTCGGTGAGTCCGATCGGGCCCGGGGCGATTACCAGCCAGCCTCGCTTCCACTCGCCCCCGGTGTCGGTGGCGCGTCGCTGTGAGGTGAAGATCCGCACCCGTAGGCCGTTCTCGGTCAACCCGAGCCAGTCCGCGAGCCGTTCCTGGAAGGGGTCACCCGGGTAGTCGTTCATGGCGAGGTTGACCTCGACGACGCCGCCGGACTCCAGCTTCGCCGGGACGTTCCGGAAGAACGTTTCCAGGATCGGTTCGCCCGCCTCCAGCAGGTCAACGAACTCGCTTCCCTCCTCGTTGGTGGGGGAGTTGAACGCGATCCGGGAGAACCGTCCCTCGGCCGGCTCGAACATGTCGCCCTCCCGGAAGGTGACGTTGGTCAGGCCGTTGAGGGCGGCGTTGAGCCGGGAGAGGGCCACCGCACGAGGGTTGACGTCCACCCCGAGGACCGTCTCGTACCGGTCAGCGAGCACCAGAGAGAGCACTCCCGAACCGCAGCCCATGTCCAAGGCCCGCACCCCGCCGCGCCGGAGCATCAGCCGGATCAGCAGATCCGCCTCCCACAGCGGGTCGACGTACCAGCGGTGCTGCACCTCCTCCTCGACGTCCGGGTCGGTGAGCACCACCACGCCGTGCGACTGGTGGCCGCGCAGCGGCGAGGAGAAGTGGGTGCCGTCGTCGATAGCCACGCCGCTGTCGAGCAGCGCGAGCCGGCCCTCCGCCCCGACCTCCCGGGCCAGGTCGTTCGGGTCGGCCGGTGCGCCGGAGAGCAGGGCGGACAGCGGGGTCAGCGCCGGTTGCCCGACCACCTTCCGCATGGCGTCGCCGAGCTGTCGAAGTGCCGACAAATCGACGCGCTCCGGCTGGAAACCACCTACACCGCTTTCACCGGCACCCGGCATGCCTCACCGCCCGGTTGATCGTCCGCCGCGCCGACCCCGCCCACGCCGCGCCGACCCCGCCCACGCCGCGCCGACCCCGCCCACGCCGCGCCGACCCCGCCCACGCCGCGCCGACCCCGCCCACGCCGCGCCGACCCCGCCCACGCCGCGCCGACCCCGCCCACGCCGCGCCGACCCCGCCCACGCCGCGCCGACCCCGCCCACGCCGCCGGTCAGCGAGGACTCCTGCCCGCCTACTGGTATCACGCCGTATTCACCGACAGCCCAGATCACGATTAAGGGGCTTGGGCGCCCGTGGTTCGCTGCCCGAGGGGCATCGGGCGGGGCGAGGTGGGCAGGTGGTCCCGGCGGCGGACTGGTGACCGGCGGACAGCCGGGTGCCCCGCTCCGCTAGGGTTGCCCCGGGCGACACAGGGGGAGACGGGTGGCAGGGTCGGACGGAACACGGCGGTCGGACGGTATTGGCCCCGGCACGCTCTACCTGGTTCCCACCCCGATCGGCCACCCCGGGGACATCACCCTCCGGGCGATCGAGGTGCTGGGCCGGGTCGGCGTCGTGGCTGCGGAGGACACCCGGCACACCCGCCGCCTGCTCCAGTCGTTGGAGATCGAGACCCGCCTGCTCAGCTACCACGACCACAACGAGGAGTCGCGGAGCCGGCAACTGCTGGGGCTGCTCCACGACGGCATCGACGTGGCGCTCGTCTCCGACGCGGGCACGCCGTTGGTCAATGACCCGGGCTACCGGCTCGTGGCAGCGGCGGTCGAGGCCGATACGCCGGTACGGCCACTGCCCGGCGCGACCGCCTCGGTGACCGCGCTGGTCGGTTCCGGGCTGCCGAACCACCAGTTCCACTACGCCGGCTTCCTGCCCCGCAAGGAGGCGGCTCGCCGGGCCGCGCTCACCGCACTGCGGTCCACCCCGGCCACCCTGATCTTCTTCGAGGCACCCCACCGGATCGTCGCCATGCTCGCCGATCTCCGTGCGGTGCTCGGCGACCGGCCGGCGGCGCTGGCCCGGAATCTCACCAAGGGCGACGAGGAGTTCCTGCGTGGTCGGCTCGCCGAGTTGACCGCCCGACTCGACGCCGAGGGGGCTGTCCGGGGGCAGTTCACCGTGGTGGTCGCCGGTGCCCCTGAGGAACACGCGGACGAGGACCGGGCGCTGGCCGCGCGGCTCACCGAGACACTGGTCCGGCGCGGCGCCGAGGCCCGACTCGTCCGCGAGGTGGTCCGTGAGGTGACGGGACTGCCCCGGAACTGGGTCTACGACCAGGTACGCCTGGCGGTTGAGCGGTCGGGCGCGGCGGAGACCCGGTAACCGTTCCGTCGGCTTTCGTTACCCTGCACCAAGGTGATCATGACGCGATTCTAGAAACATCGGGAATAGGTGACCTGTGCGACGCGTCCGCGTGTCGGGCCCCTGGCCTAATTGCAATTACCGGTCGGGGCGATCGTAGGGAGTCGTCCGTGTAGACGGCCTCCGATCCCGCTGTTAGAGTCGAAGCCTTGGTAACGGCTGGCGTCCAGCCGCCTGGCCATATTCCTCATCCGTCACCCTCAAGGGTCGAGGAAGGTCATGAAGAATCTTCGATGAGCTTCCCTGGTCGAGCGTCTGTCGGGCGGCGGCGCGCCGACCGCACTCGACCCAACGAAACGGTCCCAGGTTCGGTGCGGCACGCGGACCGAGGTCGACTGGACCGGAATCCAGAACCCCGACTTCCTCGCCCTCGGGCTCGGCGCGACCAACATGATGGCGATGCTCTGGTCGGTGCCGAACGGCCGCCAGGCCGTCGGCGTGGAACTGCGCGGCGACCCCTCGCTCGGCGTGCACTGGAATATCCGTGAGGACTTCTGGCACCACCTCGGTCTGATCGACCAGCTCATGATGGAGAACTACGGCGAGGACCGCATCCCGCGCAAGGGCGACGGCCGGGTCTTCAAACTCCGTGAGACCTTCTACGGCGCGATGACCGAGCCAGGCGACGTCTACGCCGACGAGGTCATCGCCGGGGTCGAGGAAGCTCATATCTCGGGACTGATCCACTACACCGAGTTCATCGACGACCGGTGGGCAGACGGTGGCGCCGGACTTCCGGAACTTCGACCCGGTCCAGGCGGGCATGCTGCCCCCGGGCACGAGCCGGACCTCCGTCGAGTACTTCGGCGCGCACCGATACCTAATCCGGGACTACTTCCTCGAACAGGTCTCGCAGATCACCGAGATCCCGCGCCGGGAACTCTCCCGGACGCTGACCCTCGCCACCCCGAGGATCGTCTCGGTGGTGGAGCGGATCGGGCGCGACGCGTTGGTGGCGCCGAACTGCGTCATCGCCGGCGACTCCTTCGGCAACAGCAGCTTCTTGCTCAGCGGGGGTGCCAGCACCGGCATGGTCGGGCACGCGGCCCGGGTCTACCGGTACTGGCAGGCCCGGGAGGCGGGGGTCGACCACGCCGAGGCGGTCCGGCAACTCGCTGACGGCATCCGCGGGGAGATGGATCCCGCACCTGCGCCGATGGCTCAGGCGATGGCGGACGTGCCCGCCATCCCCGATGACGGTTCCGGAGGCCGCGATTCCGGTCGACGGGTCATCCACCCCGATGGCCGAGCAGGTGGACCGGGCCGGCGAAGCCCGCATGACGACAGGGGCCGTGCCGGCGTCGGCACGGCCCCTGTTCGGGATGTGGTCGCGGTGGTGCGGTGTCAGTCCTCGCCCCGGTAGACGCAGCCGGAGGTGCAGGTCTCCCGGACGGAGACTGCCGTCAGCGGTAGCCCACCGGACAGCCGGTCCCAGATCCACCGGGCCAGCACCTCGCTGGTCGGGTTCGACAGACCGGGCACGTCGTTGAGGTAGTGGTGGTCGAGCTGGTCCCGGAGCGGCTCGAAGGCCCGCTTCAGGTCGCCGAAGTCCATCACCCAACCGGTGTGCGGGTCGACATCCCCGCTGACGTGCACCGCCACCCGGTACGAGTGGCCGTGTAGCCGGGCGCACTTGTGCCCCTCCGGCACGTGCGGCAGTCGGTGGGCGGCCTCGAAGGTGAACTCCCGGAAGATCTCCATCAGGCGATTCCAATGTACTTGTGGGTCTGCAGGCTCAGCTGCCAATGCGGGTGCGCCAGGCAGTACCGCACAGCGGCCTCGGTGTTGGCGATCCGGTCCGGGCCGTCCATGGGCTGGAGCATGAAGTGGGCGAAGTCGAGGCCCTCGAAGCGGGCCGGCTCCGCCCCCGGCTGGGGGTAGACGAGCTTCAGGTCGTGACCCGAGGTGAGGACGAGGTCGGCGCCGGCCTTCGGGCTGACGCAGATCCAGTCAATGCCGGGTGGTGCCGGCCGGGTGCCGTTGGTCTCCACGGCCACCTCGAAGCCGACGTCGTGTAGGGCCCGGACAGCCGTCTCGTCGAGTTGCAGCAGCGGCTCGCCGCCGGTGCAGACCACGTACGGGCGGCTGCGTGGATGGTCGGCGCCGCGCCAAGCGGCGGCGACTGCGGCGGCCAGCTTGGCGGCGGTATCGAAACGCCCCCCGCCAGGGCCGTCGGTGCCGACGAAGTCTGTGTCGCAGAACCGGCAGATCGCCCGGTGCCGGTCCTCTTCCCGGCCGGTCCAGAGGTTGCAGCTGGTGAAGCGGCAGAAGACCGCCGGCCGGCCGACGTGGGTCCCCTCACCCTGGAGGGTGTAGAAGATTTCCTTGATCCGGTACACCGTCACCCACCCGACGGGGTGGCGAGAGCGGGGTCGGTCAACCCGAGCTCCGCGAAGCCCCGGCCGCGGAGCAGGCAGGAGTCACAGGTACCGCAGGCCTGGCCGTGGACCGGGTCGTAGCAGCTGTGCGTCCAGGCATAGTCGACGCCTAGGTCCAGCCCTCGACGAATGGTCTCGGCCTTGGTGAGCTGGATCAGCGGGGTGTGCACACGCAGCCGTTGCCGCCCTTCGACGCCGGCCTTGGTGGCGAGGTTCGCCATCGTCTCGTAGGCAGCGATGTACTCGGGGCGGCAGTCCGGGTAGCCGCTGTAGTCGAGGGCGCTCACGCCGATGAAGACGTCCGCGGCGTCCAGGGTCTCCGCCCAGGCTAGGGCGAACGAAAGGAAGACCGTGTTCCGGGCCGGCACGTAGGTGACAGGGATCTCGCTGCCCAGGTCGTCGGCGCTGTCGTGGTGCGGGACGGCGAGCGAGTCGTCGGTCAGCGCCGAGCCACCGAAGACTCGCAGGTCGATGTCGGCGACGACGTGCCGGGTCGCACCCAGCGCCTCGGCCACCCGGGCTGCGGCCGCCAGTTCGACGGTGTGCCGCTGGCCATAGCGGAAGCTCAGTGCGTACGTGTCGTAGCCCTCGTGCACCGCCATCGCGAGCACCGTGGCGGAGTCGAGCCCGCCGCTGAGCAGCACCACAGCCTTACGCTTCGCCGTCGGCATGCGCTAACCACCACCTCTCTCCGCGTCACCACGGGTACATGAACACTAGTCGGCAAGCCTACCCAGCGTCCCGGTCGGCAGGACCGCTGCGCCCACCCCGCCGCCCGCGGTCGTCGGATTCGGGGACCCAGTTGGTGACCACGGTGGCCCCGCCCTTTCCGTGACATGGCATGGTGCGGGCATTGAAGCACCGTCAGTTGATCAAACGGGCCCGCCGGGTCACCGCAGCGGCGGAGTACGACATCTCGGGGCGCTACCCGTTGGTCGTCGCACCTGTCGTGCGGGTACCACGGTTGGCCCGAGTGGCAGTTGGCGGGCGAGGAGTTCGGCTGCCGGCAGTCGGCCACCCGTCGTCCGTGCGTGGGGACCCCAGCCCCAGTTCAGCGCTGATACGTACTCGACGCAGCCAGCGCGATGCCACCTCGGACATTGAAGTCGACGGTGACCTTGAGGCATACCGGCTCAAGGGCCGCCACCAAGTCGTCGCGCATCTTTGTCGCGAGGTGCTCGTGGAAGATCCTCTCGTCCCGGAAGGTCTCGAGGTAGAGCTTGAGGCTCTTGGTCTCCACCCCCCGGTCCCCGGGGCGGTATTCGATGCGGATGGTCGCCCAGTCCGGCTGCCCGGTGACGGGGCAGCGGCAGGTGAATTCCCGGCAGTCGATGACGATCTCCTGTGAGCTGTCACCGATCGGAAAGGTTTCCAGGGATTGGTCGGGCGGCGTGTCCGCCCGACCAAGCTTCGTGAGAGCCATGAACTGATCATAGGCTCCGCTTCAGAGCCCTCACATTGTCCCGGACCTTCACCACCGCGTCCAACATGTCCTGTATGTCCTCCGGCTGCACCGCCACCATCGAGTGGTGGATCCAGACCGCTTCGTCGAACGCCACCCGCTCGGCGACCGGTAGGTGGAACGCGTCCGGGGAGATCTTCTCGCCGTACCGTTCGCGGATCGCCGGCCAGCCGTCGGTGGTGATGTGGAACAGCCCAGCTCGCGGCTGTCCTGGAGCAGCCGGTGGACGACGTCCATCCGGTTACCCTTCTTGACCAGTTCGAGCAGCCGCTCGTTCGCCGTCTCCAGGCCGAAGCGGCCCTGTAGGACCAGGCTCCCTTGTCCCTCGCGGAACGTGGTGTACAGCGATAGGTCGAAGTCGCTGTATTCCGGGGTCGGGGGTCTGGTTCATGTCGGCGACCCAGGAGATGTCACCGCTGCGCTCGTAGGTGCCGCTCTCGGTCCGCCAGTGTGTGTTGGGGGTGTTCTCCCGCGGCTTGGACATCTCCAGCAACAGCTTGTGGCCGACCGGCTTGGTGTCGAGCACGCTCTGCGCGGCCATCGGCTTGCACCCACCCGGGATACCCACCGGCCGCTCGCCCCGCGACAGCGCTTCGGCCGTCTTCAGCAGCGGCTCCTCGCCCTCCCGGACGACCAGCGCGTCGATCAGCCCACCCAACTCGGGGCAGGCTTCCAGACGGGGGACGAGCATGTCCGCGAACGAGGTGACCCACGGGCCGCCCCAGCAGAGGTAGAGGTCGGGGTTCTCCTGCTTCATCAGGTAGCCCAGCGTCAGTGCCGGGATGACCTGGTTGTAGCCCATAATGGAGAAGCCCATCAGGCCCAGCTCGCGGGCGGCACCGGCGACTCTCTCCTGGTAGAACGCGTGGTAGATGTTGGCGTCCGGGTCGCGGACCAGCTTCGCGACCCGCTCCGGCTCGTCCCGCAGGATCGACAGGAACTCGCAGTACGAGAACGGGAAGGGCGGGTCCCAGATAGAGAGGCTCTCCGGCGCCACCTTGCACTGCTGCTGTAGCTTCCACTGCTCGAAGTTCGTCTCAGTGAAGTAGTTGCCGGTGATGTGGTTCAGGAAGAACTGCTTGATGAACGGTTCGGTGAACTCGTGGTTGTTCCCCGGGCCCTGCACCTGCTCGATCTCGACCCGGCCGAGCAGGTAGTCGTTGAAGTCCGCGTTCAGGTCCAGGCCCCGGGCAGGCATGCCGTTATCGCGGAGGTAGGCCGTGAGAGCCGCCACCGAGATCGGCGGGGTCTCCGCCAGTAACGACGGTGGGAAGGCGACACCGGTGACGATCTTTCGAGGGACGGTCATCTCAGGGTTCCTCCAGTAGGGATAGATAGATCGCCTCCAGGCGTCCGCCTGTCGAGGCCAGCGAATACTCTCGCTGGGGGATCGGCTCGGCGGCTTCCGCCAGGCGGCGAGCCAAGTCGGGATCGTCGAGGACAAGTTCGATCGAGTCCGCAGGTTTCGGAGGGTCGAAGGGTGGAACCAGCACGCCGGTGCGCATGTGGTCAACCAGCTTGTGGACGCCACTGACGTCGTGCGCCACCACCGGGCGCTTCATCCTCATGTACTCCAGCACCACGACGCCCAGCTCCTCGTAGTTCGAGGGGAGGACGGCGAGCGTGGAGAGTGAGATGATCGAGGGGATGTATTTCGGGAGCAGGAAGCCGGCTATCACCAGCTGGTCCGCCACCCCGAGCTGCTTGGCGAGCGCCTCGATCTCGCCCCGCTGCGGCCCGTCCCCGGCGATCAGGAACCGGACGTCGCGCCGCTTGTTCACCTCGGCCGCGGCCTTGACGAACCAGTCGACACCCTTTTCTGACGAGATCCGACCGACGTAGAGGACGGTGGGCTTGTCGTCGGTCAGGCCGAAGCGCTTGCGCAACTCTTCCCGGCGCTCGGGGGGTGTCGTGCCCGACGAAGTCGTCGGTCACCAGATGCGCCAGCCGGTGCACCCGCTCGTCCGGGACGGCGAGTTCGTCCCGAATCCGTTCCCGGACCTGACCAGGACCATCGGCACCGAGACCAGCGGCCGGTCGTCGTGCGAGAGCGGTTCGTCGAGACCGCCAAGGAGGATCATGGCGCTGCTCTCGGCGGAGTCGGCGAGGTAGCCGCGCTTGTTGTCGAAGTGGAGCCTGCGCATCACTTCGTCGAGGTCGACCTCCTCGGGGATGGTCACCATCGCGCCGGCCCGGGTGAGCAGTTCCCGGTGCAGAGCGACCGTCTCGTCGTCGTGGTGGCCCATCCGGCGGGACACCTCGGCCGCCACCACCATGCCGAGGCCGATCGCCTGGCCGTGCGAGAGCCTGCCGGCCGCGGTGTATGACGACCCTCTGGCCGGCGTCCTCGGCGAGCGGCAGTGAGTAGCCGGTCAGGTCGAGCCCGGGGATGCCGTCGAACCGCGTCCGGGTCGCGGGTCGGTAGAGCCGGTTGTGGTTCATGGGCGGGTAGCTGGCGTAGATCCCGGCCCCGGCGAGCTCGGCGGCGACCGCCGGGGCGATCCGCTCGACGCCGAGCCGTCCGATCTGGTCGTCAGAGATCCGGCCCGCCCACTCGTAGTAGGTGCGTTCGGTAGTGCCGGCCGAGGAGACCTGGGGCGTTATACCCAGCGCCCCAAGCCCTTCGTCGAGCAGGGCTGCGTTGGCCCGGCGGCGCTCGTTCTGCCGGTCGAGGAGTTCGAGCTGGGTGAGCAGGATCGCCGCCTGGAACTCCGAAAGGCAGCGGTTGCTTCCCATCAACTCCGCGGTCTGGGCCAGCTCCATCCCCCCGACGCTGGGCTCGTCGGGGGTGTATGTGCGACCGTCGGCCCGGAGGTGCTCGGCCCGGCGGAACAGCGCCGGGTCCCCAGTGATCACCGCATCGCCTTCGCCGCTGGTGAGGACCTTGCTGTGCTGCATGCTGAAGGCGCCGAACGTGCCGACCCGGCGGCCACGGTAGCGCGCCCCGTGCGCCTGAGCGCAGTCCTCGATCAACGGAATGCCGTGCCTTTCGGCGATGGCGGTCAGCTCGTCCAGATCGGCCACAGCGGAGTAGAGGTGCGCCACGACGATGGCCGCGGTCCGGGGTGATCGCCCGCTCGACCGCAGCCGGGTCGAGGCAGAGGGTGCGTGGGTCGACGTCGACCGGGACCGGAACCGCGTTGACGCCGACGACCGTGGATGCGTTCGCGACCCAGGTAAGTCCCGGGATGATAACCTCGTTGTCGGCCCCGACCCCGCATGACTCGAGCGCGACCATGAGGCTGGCCGTCCCGCTGGAAGTTGGCACGCAGTGCCGGATCCCGTGGAAGTCGGCGAACGCCGCTGCGAATCGCCGCTCAAAGCTCTGCCTCCCCTGATAGGGGCCACTGATGGACCAGCGACCGGAATGGAGAACCTCATTCAGTGCGTCGAGGACCCCCGGGCCCGGGAGTAGGCCACAACGGCCACTGCTGATTGCGAATCGGGGAACCACCATTGACAGCAAGAAGGGTCACGTCTACGTCCTCCCCCGTGCAGAAGTTAGCAACCACTAGAGCGCGGGCTGGGCCAAGTATGCCAGCACGATCACTACTGTCGACGTGCAGAAATCGGCCAATCCGGGCTTTCGGGATTATTATAGCGACGACTATGAACCTAGTGTTTACTACTGCTACCCCCGTAGTTACCACTCGCTAATAGCTTTTGGTGCGCCAGCAATGCCCGGCGGGGTGCGGCGACATGATGAAGATCTTTTTCCTGTCGGCCCTATCTGTCAATCGGAGGTAAACGATGACGACACCTGCGGCCGACGACCGCATTGACCAGATCGAGCGCGCGATCACCAAGAGCCGCCGCTACCAGACGGTGGCGCCGGTCACCGTGCGCCGGCTGGCCGCCGCCGCCCTGGTCGCTGCCCGGGGAGACCTTCCCGGCGCGGTCAAGCGGACCAAGCGTGGCCTGCACGAGATCTACGGCGCCTTCCTGCCGCCGAATCCACCGAACTACCCGGCGTTGTTGCGGCAGCTTGACCGCATGATTGCGGAGGGTGACGACGAAGATGTCCGGGTGGCCCTGAGTCGTGCGATGTCCCTACATATCTCCACCCGTGAGCGCCTGCCGCATCTTGCGGAGTTTTATCGGGAGATCTTCACTTACATACCATTGCCAGCTTCGATCCGTGACTTGGCTTGTGGTCTGAACCCGTTGGCGGCACCTTGGATGGGGCTGCCCCCGGAGACCGTCTACCTGGCCTCCGACATCGACGCCCGGCTGATGGGGTTCGTCGACACCGCGTTGACGAGGCTGGCTGTCAGGCACCGGGCGAGCGTGGGCGACATCCTGGCGGACAGTCTTGATGAGCCGGCCGACGTCACGCTATTACTGAAGACGTTGCCCTGCCTGGAGGCTCAGCGGCGGGGTGTCGGATGGGAAGTAATAGACATTGTCAACTCACCGATTGTCATGGTAACCTTCCCGACCAAGTCTCTCGGTCAGCGATCGAAGGGAATGTTTCAGACCTATTCACAGAGTTTTGAATCCCAGGCAAAAGAGCGATCCTACCGTATTCAGCGACTAGAGATCGGCAACGAGCTGATCTATATTATTCAGAAATAGCTTTCGACACTCTTCCGGGGGAATCGGATGGCGTCGTGCGCGTACTCAGGCTGACCCCTTTCTTCCACCACGACTACGTCGACCACTGGCCGGCGGAGTTCGATCCGGTGGGCAGTATGCAGGTGCAGATCCTGGCGCTGTCCCGCAGCCTGGCCAGGGCAGGAGTCGACCAGCTCGTGCTGACCCTGGGCTTTCCCGGGCTCCCACCCACCAAGGAGATCGAGCCCGGGCTCACCGTCCGAATCGCCCGCATGTCGCTGCCCCAGATCCGATCCGAGATAGCCGGGCTCGTCGGGCTCGGGCCGGCGTGGTGGTCGGGACCGTCCGCGAGTGCCTACGGCTCCGGCGCGGCGACTGGCGTCCCGATCTCGTCCACGTGCACGCCGACGGTCAGATCTGGCCACTGATCGCCAGCCGGATCGCCGCCCGACTGCTGGGCGTGCCCTATGTGCTCACCCTGCACTGCTCCCGGCTCTCGGTCTACCAGCCGATGTCCGCGGTCGACAGCATGGCGCACCGCCTGGTCACCCAGGCCGAACGGCAGGCGCTGCGCTCCGCCGCCCGGGTGAGCACCCTCACCGGCCGGACCGCCGACATGGTCTGCGCCGCCACTGGTCTGGACCGTTCGGCGATCGTAGTGAACCCGGACGCGGTCGAGATCACCCCCGCGACGTCGGCCGAGGCGGCGGCGCTCGCGCAGCGGTACGGCCTGAACGGCCGCCGACCGCTGATCGGGTACATCGGCCGGATGGCCCACGAGAAGGGCTGGCCGGACCTGCTCAAACTCGCCGCACTCCTGGACGACCTCGACCCCACGTTCCTCGTTGTGGGGGACGGCCCGCAGCGGGGACGGATGACCCGGGAGATCGCCGAGGCCGGCCGGGCCCACCAGTTCGTGGTGACCGGGTTTCTCCCGCACGACCAGGTACCAGCGGCCCTGGCCCTAGTGGACACCCTCGTCATGCCCTCGATCCACGAGGAACTCGGGGGGAGCGCGATCGAGGCGATCATGACCGGCACTCCGGTGGCGAGGTACGCGGTCGGCGGGCTGCGCAGCACGATCGGCTCGGCCTGCCCCGACTTGCTCAGCGAACCCGGCGACGTACACGGGTAGTCGCCGCGGCGGCCCGGTCGCTGGGGCTGAGCCCCTTCCCGACGCCGCTGGCCATCGCCTCCGAGCCCTACCACGGCCGGCTCGCCTGCGCCGGTCAACGTCCATGCATCTCCAACCGGTGTGACCGGGGAGCCAAGGGGGATGCCGTGACCGTCTTCCTCGAACCGGCCCGCAAAGCCGGGCTGCGCCTCTTCGCCGGCCTGAAAGCCGTCCGGGTGCTCCGCCGGGACGCCACCACCATCGAGGGCGTCGAGTGCGTACGGGTGGACAGCGGTAGCCGGCACGTCTTCCGCGCTCGCCAGGTGGTCATCGCCGGCAACGCCGTCCAGAGCGCCGCCCTGCTGCTGCGCTCCACCGACGAGCTGAGCCCTCAGGGCCTCGGCAACGACCACGACATGGTCGGTCGGGGGCTCTGTTTCAAGATGAGCGGATACGTGCTGGGCTACCGCCGGAGGCTGAACCCGCCGACCGCCGACGATGCCCGGGGCGCCGGGCCGGGTCCCTTCTCCACCGCCGCGATCACCGACTACGACACCGCCAACGACGTACCCGGCGGGATCGGGGGCCTGATCATCGAGTCCCGCCCGGAGGAGTCCCTCCGGCTGCGCCCGGACGAGCAGATCATCCGACTCGAGTGCCTGGTACCGGACCAGCCCCGCCTCGACAACCGGGTCGTCCTAGGCCGGGGCGTGGACCGGTTCGGCCTGCGGGACGTGGTGATGGACTATTCTCCGCACCCCCGCGACCGGGCCCGGCTGGAGTATCTGCAACGGCGGGCGGAGGAGATCCTCCGGGCCGCCGGCTGCGAGCTGACCTGGCGTCAACCCCACCCGCACCATCCAGGCGCTCGCCCTGCGGATGACCCATCAGCTCCTGCGCCGCGAGTTCGGCATCCAACCCGACGTCCTTCCCTCCACACCTGTCGGACCAGAATGAATCGGACTGCATCTATCATTATCGATGTGCCTGGCAACGGTAACCTCTTCCAGTTCGTCTGCGCCGACGACAAGGTGCAGGACGCCTTCCACGCCGCCGCGGCGGCCGAGGGCCTGCTCTTCTTCGAGGGCGACAACAAGATTCCGTCGGCCGCTTTCACCGACGAGGCCGTTGACGACGCCGGTGGGTGGATAGACCGGGTCTGCGCCGCCCTGACCGGGCGCTTCGGGGACCGTGAAATCACCGAGGAGTCCTGGTACGCCAGCGCCTGGGGGGCGATGGACGGCCTCGCCGATCGGCCGCGTACCCGCCAGGAGACCACCGCGCTCGTCAGTCGGCTTTGGGTGGACTGACCGGCCCGCGCGGGCGTCAGTCCTTGCTGATCGCCACCAGGTCCTCGGATCCGAGCGTGGCCCGCGACCAGCTCCAACCTCGGCTGCGGGCCAGCCCGGCCAACTCCGCCACGTGCCGTGGCACGAAGACCGCCCCCCGACCGTTCATCGCCCGGGTGGGGAACGAGACCACCACGTGCCGGCAAGCCAGCCGGTCGACCAGTGCCAGGCCCGCGCCAGGCCGGCGCCCCTCCATGCAGTGATATGTCTTCAGCAGCAGCGCCAAGTCCTCGGTCACCTGGTGACCGTCGGTGAGCACCTCGGCGTGCCGGACCTCACTCTCCGGGTAGGTCCTCGTCAGGAAGGTGTTGCCCAGGGCGACGAAGGCCGCGTTGAAGTCGTAGCCGACGTACCGGGCACCGCTGACCTCGCGCAACCAGGGCAGGGTAAAGGGGTTCAGGGCGCAGGCCAGGTCGGCCACCGTACGCGGCGGCGGCACCAGGCCGAACAGCGTCGGATAGAAGGCGTCCAGGTCGGGCAGGCGCTCGGCGGTGGAGAAGTGCCCGGCGAGCGCCTCCCGGCACCACTGTCGCCGGGCACCGGGGTCGGCGAGGTCGGCCCGGTCTAGGGCCTTGCGCAGCGCCGCCGGCCGGCTGGTGAGCAGGTGCAGCGCGGCGACCTTGTGTAGCCGTGCCCGGACCAGTCGCTCCAACTCGGTGGAGTCGCTTGTGCTCCGCCCTTCCCGATGGACCAGGTCGGCGATGGTCTCCGGGTGCACGTCCCGGTACTTCGCCGCTTTGTTAAGTCGGGCGATCACCGTCTCGACCGCCGGCGATGGGGTCACCGCTCGTTCACCCCACCCGCGACGGCGTCGGCAGGGTCGGGCGGGCCATCTGGCCGCCCCGGATCATCTCCAGCAGCCGGGTGTAGAAACGCAAGTTGTGCAGGGTGGCGAGCCGGTCCGCGAGACCATCCCTCACCCGGAAGAGGTGGTGCAGGTAACTGCGGCTGTACCGCCGGCAGGTCGGACAGTCGCAGGTGGCGCAGATCGGCTCGTCCTTACGGGAGTTCTTCTCGTCCAGGATGTAGACGTTCTGGTAGAAGCTGCGGTCCGGGGTCAGCAGCCGGTCGGCGATCTCCGGCACGAAAGAGTAGAGCCGGCCGTGCCGGGCATCCCGGGTCGGGATAGTGCAGTCGAAGACCCAGCGCATATCCAGCTCGCAGAGGGAGACCAGATGCTCGGGGCGGCCCACCCCGAGGGCGAAGAGCGGCGCCTCCGGTGGGGTGATCCGGGAGAGCAGAGCGAACATGTCGCGCTCCAGCTCGCCCTCGGCGCTGAGCGGCCAGCCACCGAACCCGAACCCCTGTGCCCCCGACTCGACCAGTGCGTCCACGCAACGTTGTCGCAGCTCCGGGTCGGTGCCGCCCTGCACCACCCCGACCAGCAGCGGCGGATCCGACGAGCGGCGTTGCCGGCACTGGAGGTCATAGGCGGTCCGGGCCTGCCGGAACCAGCGGATTGTCCGCTCGGTCGAGGCCAGTTGCTCGGCCGGGGAGTCCTCCGGACCGGTGCAGTCGTCCAGGGCGACCACCACGTCGGAGCGGAGGCCGAACTGCCACTCGATGACCTTCTCCGGGGTAAGCACGATCTTCTTGGCGGTGGGTGCCTCCTGGAAGGTCACCCCGTTCGAGCGAATCGCCCCGGTCTTGCCCTGCTTGCGGATCAGGGAGAGGACCTGAAAGCCACCGGAGTCGGAGACGATCGCCCCGTCCCATGCCATGAAGCGGTGCAGACCACCGGCCCGCCGGATGGTCTGCAAGCCGGGGCGCTGGGCCAGGTGCATTGCATTGACCATCAACGCCTCGATCCCCACCGTGGCCAGGTCAAGGGTGTCGGCCGCCCGGACCGAGGCGCGGGTACCGTCGGGGAGGAAGGTCGGCAGGACGACCGATCCGTGCGCGGTGTCCAGCGACGGGCCCGCCGGGGCGGACCGGTCCGCAGAGGTCATGGGGGAGCAACTCCTTGGCAGTTGGGATGGACGCTTCAGGATACGCGCGGTGCTGGTCATCCCTGCGCGCCGTGTTCCGCCGCACCCGCTGGTGCCGCCGGCCGCTGGCATACTCGTCAGCCATGGTGCTGTCGCGTGGCTGGGCGCTCTTCCTGATCGGGGTCGGAGTCTGGACGTGGGTGATCTGGCCCCGGTTCGCGGTCGCGATCTGGAACGACCCCCGGTCCTGGTCGGGCGGGAGCGTCGGCACGGGTGACGGGACCGGCTTCCTCTGGGTGCACGTGCTGCTGATCGCCGCGTCACTGGTCATCGGGACGACCACCGGCGTGCTCGGTCTGCGGGGCCTGTTCACTCTCCGCCGCTCCCAGCGATCACCCTAGTAGCCACCCTAGACGATTTATTCCAAGGGGTCAGTGGTCGTATGCGATGGTGAGCGCAGGGTGGGCTGACCGGTGGTCCGGCGACGCCACCCATCAGCTACAAGATTTTTCCCGGGGATAAACCGCGACCAGCGTGGACATGTCGCCTGGCTGTTGCTGATCCTCGCGGACCGCCTCCGCGTCTCGAGGCCCGGCGCGTCACTGCTCATGTGCTCGGATTGGTGGCAGTTGCCCACCAGCAACGCCCTGCAGGCCGGCGGCTGGCTATGGCGCGGCATCATCTGCCGGCACAAACCCGGGTCTCCGTGCCGTGATCGTCCTATACGTGATCTTCCACTGGAACCGGCTCGGGCTGCCCGCCGCGACGTGACGTGCAGCCTCGGGGGTGACGGGCCCGCGGGCCGGCGAGGCACTGGCCGCCGGAACCGACCCGGTGTCGGCGCTCTACGACGATCTGGGGGACGCGGGCCTGCTGCCCGAGGGAACGGTGCCGGAGCGTTCGGCCAGTTCGCTGCTCTGTCCGCCGGCCTGGGTTGGGGTCGTCGCGTTGGGCGACGCCGTCATCGTCACCGTGCCGGCGGGCAGTGGGGCCGTGCTCGTGCGCGAGGTTCCAGCCGGTCGAAGTCGATACTGTGGATGTAGTCCTTGGAGAACGTGCTGATCTTGCCACGTTTCTGGCCTCTGCCACGTTTCTGGTCTCTGCCACGGCGGACGACGCCGACGAATGCGGGTTGGCCGACCTCACGTCCCGGGCGTTCGTGGTGCGTCGCGGGAGTCGCGTTGTCGCGGCGGCTGGCTACCGATGTTGGCCAGGGCGGGTGGCCCACATGTGCGTGCTCGCCATGTCGAGTCAACGTGGGCACGGGCTGGCGCTCCGCAGCAGTCGCGGACGGTTTGGCGAACCAGCTGCTGCCGCAGTGGCGGGCTCGGCGGGACTCGTCGCGCCGAGCGGCGCGGGCACTGGGATTCCGTCGGCTTGGCGCTCAGCTGGGCGTCCGAATCGGAGGGTGAGCCCAACGCCTCGTCGTCGGCTGCGCGGACAGCCGTGCCGAACGCGGCGCGAGTCGCCGATCAGCGCACAGGTTCTGCCGTCTACGCCGGATTGCTGCACTGCGGCGTCTGTGCGGTGCGAGCGCGGGGTGGCGGTGCGGTGATCTCGAGCTGTCACCGTCGGCTGTTGCTCAATTACTGTGGAGGCGGCGGGGTGGTGGTGTGGGGGAGGCGGGATGCGGAATGGCCGGCGTTCGTCGCTGACGTTGCAGCTGTCTTTGCTGGTGGCGGCGATTCTGTTGGAGGTGGTGGCGAACTTCGCGGCGAGCGCGGCTGAGAGTTCCAGTTTCGCTGCCGCGGTGCAGACTTTTTCTGGGCCGGCGTTGATCGTGTTGTTGGTGGTGGTGATCGCTGGTAACGCGATGGTGTTGTGGTGGGAGCGTCCTCGTGGTTCTCGGCCGGTGTGGGGTGGTGATCGGTGTCCGTTTCCGGGTTTGGGTGCGTTTACGGAGCAGGACGCGGCGGTGTTTTTCGGGCGGGAGCAGCTGACCAGGGATCTGGTTCGGCGTTTACATGTGCTTACTGGGCAGCCGGCGGCCCGTTTTGTGTGTGTGACGGGAGCTTCGGGTAGCGGTAAGTCGTCGCTGGTGCACGCGGGTGTGGTGCCGCGTCTGCGGGGGCATCGGTGGCATGTGTTGCCGTCAGTTGTTCCGGCGGGGGAGCCGTTGGGGCGGTTGGCGGCGGTGGCGGCGACGCTGACCGGTGGGCAGCGACAGGCGGTGCTGCGTGCGATGTGGGCTGATCAGGATGGTGTGGCGCAGAGTGTCGCGGCGTGGCGGGCGAAGACGGGAAACCGGTTCGGCCGGGTGCTGCTGATCGTTGATCAGCTTGAGGAACTGGTCACGTTGTCCGGCCCGGCCGAGCGGAAGCTGTTTGTCGACCAGATCGCTGCCGCGCTCGCGGCGGACCGCCGGTTGTGGGTGTTGGCCACGCTGCGGGTCGAGTTTCTGGCGGACCTCCTTGCGAGTGAGTACGCGGAGTTGTTCGCCGGGCCGGTGGCTGTTGGGGCGATGCGTCCCGCTGATCTGGTGGAGGTGATTGAGCAGCCTGCCTGGTTGGCGGGGGTGAGTTTCGAGGCGGGGTTGGTCGCCGAGATCGTGGAGGAGACCGGGACGCCGGATGCGTTGCCGCTGCTGGCGTACCTGTTGCAGGAGATGTACCTGACCGTTGGCACGGGCCGTGTGGTGACCCGGCAGATGTATCAGGCATCGGGTGGGGTTGCTGGGGCGCTGGCCCGGCAGGCAGACACTGTCCTCGCTGAGCTGCGCACGCAGTACGATCCGGAGGCGATCCTGTCGACGCTGCTGCGGCTGGTGTCGATGGATGGGGCGGAGCCCACCCGGCGTCGGGTCCCGATGGCTGAGCTGTCGGCGCAGCAGCGTCAGATCGTGGAGGTCTTTACCGATGCCCGGCTGTTGACCTCCGACGTCAACGACGGCCGGCCGGTGGTGCAGGTGGCCCATGAGGCGTTGTTCCGTCAGTGGGCGCCGCTGCGCCAGCAGGTCGAGACGAGGGCCGTGCATCTGAAACGGCGTGCGGAACTGGAACGCTGGGCGGGCGACTGGCAACGCTCCGGGCGCAGCCCCGACTATCTGCTCACCGGGGATCGGCTGGTGCTGGCGGGGCAGTGGCTGGAGGCGATGCGTTCGGCCGGGCAGGACACGCCGGCGGCTCGTGGGCTGGTCGAGGCGTCTCGGCGGCAGGACACGGCGTTCCTGCGGAGGGTGTCGGAGTCAGTCGGCCACTACGCGTTGACCAACGTTGACCGGTTCCCAGAACTGGCCGTGCTGCTGACCACCGCGGCGTTGACGGAGTGCCCAACGACCCCGGTCGCCGGGCGGGCGTTGATGTCCGCGCTGGCGTCCAGCCACATCGAGGCCGTGTTGGCTGGGCACACAGACGTCGTTCGAGGGGTAGCCTGGGCGCCCGACGGGCGCAGCATCGCGACTGCCTCCCGCGACGGCACCGCCAGGTTGTGGGATGCCGACACCGCGATGGTGACCCATGTGCTGCACGGCCACACCGGCATGGTCGAGGCCATCGCCTTCTCCCCGGACTCCACCATGGTTGCCACCGCGTCGCGGGACACCACCATCCGAGTCTGGGATACGGACACCGCCACCCCGATCGCGGTACTAACCTGCGGCGACCACGCCCGCAGCGTGGCCTGGTCCCCAGACGGCACGGCCCTGGCCGGGACCAGCCGCGACCACCGCACCCACCTGTGGGACACCGCCACCTGGACTAAGCAGACCACGCTGACCGGCCATGCGGGCGATGTGTGGGGCGTTGACTGGGCGCCAGACTCGTCCCGCCTGGCCACCGCCTCCCACGACCGCACGGCCATCGTCTGGGACGTGACCACCGGCCAACCTGCCGTCAGACTGCGCGGCCACCTCGACCTCGTCGAAGCCGTCGCCTTCTCACCCGACGGCCGCTGGATCGCCACCGGATCGGCCGACCGCACCGTGCGGATCTGGGACGCCCACAGCGGCAGCCAACACCGATGCATCGGCGGCCACCGCGACGCGATCTGGTCGCTCACCTGGGCCCCCGACGGCGAACGGCTCACCCTCGCCGCCGGCGACGGCACCATCCGAGTCTGGGACGTGACCCGGCTGCGAGAAATCGCCGAGCTACGCGGGCACGAACACCCCGCCTGGAGCGTCGCGGTCAGCCCGGACGGCACCCGGGTACTCAGCGGCTCCGCCGACCACACCGCAAGGCTCTGGGCCCTGCACCCCCGCGGCGCCGAACAGGTCCAACTCACCGGGCACCACGCGGGGGTCACCGCCCTTACCGCCCCCAACGGTGGCATCGTGACCGGATCCGCCGACGCCAGCGTGCGCCGCTGGCACACCGCCCACCGCCCGCACGCCACTCCCCACGCGATGCCGGCGGCTGTGGTCGCCCTCGCCGGCACGTCGACCGACTCCACGCTCGCCGCCGCCGCGCAGGACGGATCGACACACCTCATCGACAGCTGCGGCACCCACCTGCTATTCACCGACACGGTGGAGTGTGAATCCCTGACCTTCTCCCCGGACGGTAGACGCCTCGCCGCCGGCGCCAAGGACAACACCATCCGCGTCTTCGACGTGCGCACCCGCACCCTGGTGGGCATCCTGTCCGGACACGCCGACTGGATCGGTGCCCTCGCCTGGTCACCCAGTGGCCGGTATCTGGCCTCCGGCTCCGACGACCGCACCGTCCGCATCTGGGACATGCGCAACCCCAGCACCAGCACCGTCCTGGCCGGGCACCACAACTATGTCGACGGGGTGGCCTGGGCGCCAGACGAACACCACCTCGCCAGCTGCTCCGCCGACTGGACCATCCGCGTCTGGAACCTGACCGATCACACCCTGACGCGTGAACTCACCGGACACGACCGGCGAGTACGCGCCGTCGCCTACTCACCCGACGGCCGCTACCTGGCATCCGGCTCCGACGACCGCACCGTACGCCGTTGGGACACCCACACCGACTACGAAAGCGACGTCATCGGAGTCCACCGCGACGCCGTCACCTGCCTGGCCTGGCTACCCGACGGCAACCACGTCGTCACCGGCTCAACCGACGCCACCACCCGAATCTGGGCCACGGAAGTCGACCTCGACGCACTCCTACCCGCCGCACGTCACCGAGTCTTCCGGACCCTCACTCCCGACGAACGCGCCGCCCACCGCCTACCGGCAGCCGAGTAGCTACAAGACCTGCTCCACCTCACGGACCTGCTCACCCACCAGGAACTCCGCCGGGTCCACCCCCAACCGCTCCCGCTGCGGCGAGGCCCAATAGTCGGCGTTAGCTTCCGCGAACGACCGACCTCCCTCGTAGGAAACCACCCAAATATGGGCGCTCGCATCACGGTCCACCCACGAACCGTGCACCTCAAAACCGAACTCCCGTCGCAACGGAACAATCAACCTCCGCCACGCATCAACCCACTCATCCAACCGACCCACCCGCACCAGATACGTACGAACCTGAACTGTCCTCACCGCGCCCACACCCCTCCCAGTACGACAGCATGTCAACCGCAACGCCGCTTACTGTATGGCCAGGACTCTCAGGAACGCGCAGGCCAATGCCGATTTCGATCGCAGGCGAGTCGATCGATGCCTTAATTTCTCTAGGCGATTGAACGAATTCGACTTCAATGCCGGGATCGCGACCCGCTACTGGATCCGGGTGAACCGCGAGAAGGCGCTCACGTAGCCGTACGCTGCGTCTGGTCCCCGTAACCAAATGTGATGGCCGACCATTTAAAGCCGTTGTGCGTCGGCATGAGCAGCTTGGGAACGTCGACCACACCGCGTCGCTCGTCGCGGAAGCGATAGCGCTGATCCGTGCGGCATGCACGGAACGAAAGCCGCGGCGTCGCTCGGGTTCGACAACGACTGCCGTTCGCCGAGACCGACCAGTGCGCCCGCGTGCTCGATCCGCGGCTCGCGGGCATCTTGGTGAGTCGAACTCGTCGGTAGTTGGGGCGACACAGGCGGTGCGGGCGCGGTGTCCGGCGAGAAATCCGTTGGCCTGCCGCCGGTCAGCGAACGGCCGTCGCGGTCGAGTCGAAGCGGTCCGCCACGTAGTTCAGCATGCTGGTCAGTTCTTGGGCACCGACCGCATGCCCGGCCGGACGTGGCCCGTTGATCGGCAGGGAGCCGGCATGTGCCCACTCCAGCCGTCCGTCGGGGCCGACCCGGCTCCTGGTCCGGCCGTGAGTGTCCGGGTGCAGGCAGTACGGAACGTCCAGCAGTCCGCGTCGGAAGGCGATGTGTAGGGCGGTGCCCAGGTCTGGGTCGAGTGACCGGACCGCGTCGATCATCGTGCGGGCCTCCTCGTACAGCCCGGAATCCGATGGCGTCCAAGGGTGGCGGCCGGCGGCCCGCATCTGTTGGGAACACCGGACCTCGCGCTCGGCCCGTTCCACGGCCGCGACGTTGTCGGCGACGTCAGGGATCCGGATCGACTCCATGACGGTCTTGACGATGAGCCGCTCGGCGCCGCCGAAGACGGCGATCCGGGCGCTTTCCTCGAGCAGGGCGGAGGAGCCGGCCCGGGTCCGGGGAAAGACGCCCATGTACGTGTACAGGACGACGTGGACGTCAAGGTCCGGCAGCAGCTCGCCGATCAGGCGCCGGAGGGCGGCCAGCGCCTCCAGATCCTGTTCGGGCTGGGTCTGCTGGGCGTAGCTCAGCGAGATGCTCGGCACCCCGTGCTGGGCGAAGAACATGCCTTCCAGGACGGCGATGGCCACCAGCAGCGACGGCGGGCACATCTGCCCCAGCATGCAGCCGCCGAAGCTCTCCAGGTGGGCCGGTCGTTCCGGCGTGGACATCCCGGCCAGCCGGTCGCAGGCAGCCGCCCACGCGCTGATCGCGGACCGTAGTGGGGTTCGGCCGTACGGTAGGCAGTAGGAGACCGGTCCGCCCTCGGTGGCGTCCAACCCGATCCGGGCCATGGCTTCGATGATGTGCCCGGGCCGCGCTGAGCCGTGCCGGATCTGGATCGGGAATCCGGGCCGGTACACCTCGGACAGCATGGACCTGGTGGTGTCGTCGGGATGAGTGCACAGCGGGTAGCCGTTGAGACCGGTCCGGGTCCGCACGGCGGTACGGGCGCTTCGCAGATCGCCGACGCGGGTGTAGCTGTCGAGTGTGATCGTGCCAACCGTGGTTGCCTGGGCGTCCCGGACCGCGACCAGCCCCGCCCGCATGGCTGCTGGCTCGGCGAAGCCCATCCGGGGCTGGACGACCACCAGACCGTCCCGTCGAGTGTTGTTTATCGCACCGGCGAAGCCCGTCCCCGGTGGTGCCGTCATCGCGCTCCTTCCAGTTCGCGGGCGGCAGCGGCAAGGGCGGCGGCAGCGGCAGGGGCGGCGGCAGGGGCAGGGGCGGCGGCAGGGGCAGCGGCAGGGGTGGCGGCAGTGGCACGGATCTCGGCGAGCAGCCGCATCAGCTCCGGCAGGTCGTCCTTCTCGAGGACGGCGGTCACCCCGGCGGCCTCCAGCGCGGGCGCGTGGACGGCATTCGGGTCCCCGGTGGTGCCGAGCAGCCCGCCAACGATGATCGGCATCGCGTCGTGCCGGGAGTTGTAGCGCACCGCCGTGGCCGCCCGGGCCGCGTCGGCGTGGCCGTGCCCGTTGACCGAGCTGATCACCAGCGCATCGGGTCGCAGCCGGACGCATGCCTCGGTCAGCAGGTCGTCCGGGACGCACGGCCCGAGGTTGGTGACGTCGTGGCCGGCCTCCGCCAGGGCGAGTTGCAGGTAGATGAGGTTCCAGGTGTGGGCGTCGGACGACGTGCCGGTAACCAGGACGTGCAGGCGGCACAGGGTCATGATGGTCGCCCTTCGATCAGGGCCGCCAGCTCGGCCGGGGTGCGGTGCTCAAAGACGTCTACATAGGTCAGTTCGGCGTCGAACCGCCGGTACACCTTCGAGATCAGCCGGGTGGCCTTCAGGGAGTCCCCGCCCGCGTCGAAGAAGTCGTCGTTCACACCGCACGGGGCACCCAGGACGGCCGAGCACAGGTCGGCCAGCTCGGTGGCGACCGGGTTAACCTCGGGCGTGGCGGGCGCGGTCTCATTGCTGGAGATCATGCTGAGGTTCACCTTTCCGTTCGGGAGCAGCGGGAGCCGGTCGGCGATGCGCAGGGTCGCGGGTACGAGGTAGCTGGGCAGCCGCCCGGCGAGCCAGGTGCGGATCGCCGCGGCGTCCGGGGCGGTACCGGGGTCGAGCGGGACCACCCAGGCGGTGAGACCGCTCGGGCCGTCCGGGCCGTCAACCGGCGCCACGGCCGCGACGCGCAGCTGCGGGTGGGCGCACAGGGCACGTTCCACCTCCTCGGGTTCGACGCGCAGTCCCCGGATCTTGACCTGCCGGTCGCGGCGGCCCAGGTAGTCGAGCCCGCCGTCCGGCCGTGCGGCGACCAGGTCGCCGGTGCGGTAGTAGCGGCCGGTGCCGTCCGGGCCGGGACCGAACCGGGCGGCGGTCTCCTCCGGCTTGCCGGCGTAGCCGAGGCTGAGCGACGGCCCACCGACGAGCAGCTCGGCGGCGCCGTCCTGGTCCGGCAGGAGAACCTGTTGCACGTGGTCCAGGGGTGTGCCGATCGGCACCCGGCCGTCGGGCCCGATCCGCCGGCCGAACCCGCCGCCCAACTCGGCGGCGTGGGTGACGAGCACCGTCTCGGTCTGCCCGTACGTGTTGAGCAGCCGGATCCGGTCGGGGGCGCGCTCGGCCCAGGTCCGTACCTGGGGCGCCCGGACCTCCTCCCCACCGATGATCACCAGCCGGAGGTCGCCGAGCAGCGCCGCCGTCGCCTCCGGGGTCTCGTCGGCCTCATCGAGGAATGCCACCAGCTCGTACCAGAAGGCCGTGGGCAGGTCGATGACGGTGATCTGGTGGCGCCGGACCGCTTTCAGTAGGGCGGGCACGGATCCGCTGGTAGCCGCCGGGTCGATGACGAGGGTGGCTCCGGACAGGAACGCCGACCAGATCTCCTCGCCGCTGGTGTCCCAGCTCAGTGCGGCGAAGCTCAGCACCCGGTCGCCCGGGCCGGTGTCGCACCGCCGGATCAGTGAGGTGGCCGCCACGTACAGGGCGCCCTGCGACACCCGGACGCCCTTGGGGTCGCCGGTGGAGCCGGAGGTATGGATGACGTACACCGGGTCGTCGGGGTCCGTGAGCTCGTCGTCCAGGCTTTCGTCAGACCGCAGAGCCGCATCGATGGGCAGGAACGTCACAGGAAGACTGGGCGGGAAGCCCTTCAGGGCGTCGTACCGGCCGGCGACGGTCCGGACACCGCTGCCCGCGATCATCTGTTCGAGGCGGGGAGCGGGCTGGGCCGCGTCGAGCGGCGTGTAGGCCGCGCCGATCCGGCCGAGCGCCAGCATGCAGAGCAAGCTCTGCCGGGTGCGTTCGGCGGCGACGCCGACCACCTCGCCGCGGCCGACGCCGTGGCGGCGCAGGGACCCGGCGAGCATCCCGGCCTGGGACCACAGGTCGCGGTAGGTCAGGGTTCCGTCCGGGTCGACGAGGGCGGGGGCACCGGGCCGCTGCGCCGCCGAGCAGCGCAGCGCCGCGCCGACGGTGCCGGGGTTCGGTCCAGGGTCGGTCACCGGTTCAGCGGCGGTCGGGCTGGGGGGGTAGGTCGCTGTCATGGCGTCCTTGGGTCGGAGGTGGCAGGGATCAATTCGCGGCGGGGTGCTGGCGCTGCCGGAGGCTGAGCGGCCGCATGTCGGTCCAGAGGGTCTCGATCCGGTCCAGGCAGGTCTGCTTGGGACCGCGGGTCCCCTCCTCCCGCCAGCCCGGTGGGGCCGGGCGGCTGGTCGGCCAGATCGAGTACTGCTCCTCGTCGTTGAGGACGACCTTGAACTGCTCGTCGGTGTCGATGTCGGACACGGCTTCGCCTTTCTCGGAGGTGACGCGGGAACGGTGGGTGTCAGTGCCGGCGCACGCCGTCCGCCGTGCCCAGTGCTTCCACGCAGGCGCTGACGACGGTGGGACAGCGGTCGGTGCTGAGCATGGTGGCGTGGATCCCCGGCAGGTGGATGGTCCGCGGCGCCCCGGACCGGCCCAGCAGCTTCCGCCACCCGACCGCGTACGGGCCGTAGGCGGTGTGCGAGGTACCGGAGGGGCGTTCGGGCGCCGCGTCGGTGCATTCGGCCGAGACCACGAACTGGGTGCGCACGTTCGACTCATCCGGTAGCGGGAGTGGGCGGTACTCGGCGAAGGCCGCCAGCATCTGGCCGCAGGCGCGCATCGGCAGGGCGTCGCCGAGGCTGACCTCGCCGGCCGAGTAGCCGGCGTCTTCCAGCAGCCGGGTCAGTTCGGCCCGCAGCCGGTCGCCTTCCGGATCGCCGGCGGGCAGCCGGCGGATCCGCTCCGCGAGGTCCGCGCCGCGCAGGTAGCTGTCCCGGGCCGGCCGGTGCAGGTCGATGGTCCGGGCCACCCCGGGCAGAGTGGGCTCGAGCAGGATCAGCTGGACCGGCTCGCCGAGCCGGTCCAGCTGCCGCGCCAGCTCGAAGGCGATGGTGCCGCCGAGGGACCAGCCGACCACGACGTACGGGCCCTCGGGCTGCACCAGTCGCAGGTCGGCCAGATACCCGGCGGCCATGTCCTCGATGGTCTCCGCGGGCGCCTCCCGCCCGTCCATGCCGAGCGGCTGGAACGCGTGCACCGGGTGCGCCGTCGGCAGGGCGCCCGCCAGGGGCAGATACCAGGCGACGCCGCCGCCGCTCGGGTGCACGCAGAACACCGGACGCCCATCGCCCCCGCCACGCAGGGTCACCACCGTCCGCGTCGTGCCGGTGTGCCCGGCGCCGAAGACGGTGTCCAGCACCGGGGCGTCCGCATCGGCGCGGCTCCGCTCGATCGCGCGCACGGCCTGCCCGCGGACGGTCGGTTGCTCGAAGACGTCCCTGGGCGAGATTTCCACCCCCGCCCGGCGGCAGGCGCCGGAGAGCTGGATGACGGAGATCGACGTACCGCCGAGGTCGAAGAAGTTGTCCCCGATCCCGACCCGGTCGGTGCCCAGGACCATGGACCACAACTCGGCCAGCAGCTGCTCGCCGGGGGTGCGTGGGGCCTGGTACCGGTCCTCGAGTTCCGGTCGTTCGGACGTCGGGCCGGGCAGCGCCCGGTGGTTGACCTTGCCGTGCGGCGTGAGGGGGAAGGCGTCGAGCGCGACCCACTGGTTCGGCACCATGAACTCCGGCAACTGCTCCGCGCAGAACCGGCGCAGCGCCGACACGGTGACCGGCGGGTGGTTCTCGGCCGGAACGAACCAGCCGACCAACTGCTCGTCGCGAACCAGCACCACCGCGTTCTCCACCCCGGGGTGCTCGGCCATCCGGGCCTCGATCTCGCCCAGCTCGACACGGTAGCCGCGCAGCTTGACCTGGTCGTCGACCCGTCCGACGAAGTCGAGGAGCCCGTCGTCGCGCCACCGCACCAGGTCCCCGGTGCGGTACATCCGCGCTCCCGGCTCGCCGGCCGGATCGGGCAGGAACCTCTCGGCGGTGAGGGCGGGCCGGCCGAGGTAGCCGCGGGCGATGCCGTCGCCGCCGATGAAGAGCTCCCCGACGGCCCCGACCGGAACCGCCTCGAGCCAGGCGTCGAGAACCTGGAGCCGGGTTTCGCCGAGCGGGCGGCCGAGCGGCAGTGGGCTGTCCGCGGCCGCCTCCCCGGCATCGCGAACCGGGTGCACTACGCGCCCGATCACCGTCTCGGTTGGCCCGTAGTGATTGATGACCTCGGCGTCCGGGCGGAGCTCCAGCAGCTGCTTCACCAGAGCCGGGTCCAGCGTCTCGCCGCCGACGACCCAGCCGCGCGCCGCCGGTGGGAGCTGCTGGCCGGTCCAGTGCCCGACCAGGTGGCGCAGGTGCGACGGGGTGAGCCGGACGTAGTCGTAGGCCAGTGGCCCGGACAGCTCCTCGGCCAGCTCGGCCAGGGTCGCGTCGGCTGGCAGCAGGGTGACGCCGCGACCGGACACCAGCGGCTCGAAGAGGGCCGATATGGTCAGGTCGAAGCCGACCGACGAGTGCGCCAGGGTGCCGCGCCGTCCGGCAGTCGGATAGTTCGCGGCCGCCCAGCAGAGGTAGCGCACCAGCCCGATGTGCTCCACCGCGACGCCTTTCGGCTGCCCGGTCGACCCGGACGTGAAAATCGAGTACGCCAGGCTGCGGGGGTCGACGGTCACCTCGGGGCGGTGGTCCGGCATCGCGGTGAGCCGGTCGGCCACCCGGTCCAGCGCCACCACCGGCACGCCGCCGAAGACCTCCGGCCCCGGTAGGCACCCGCCGTGCCCGGTGCGGGCCCCCGCCAGGCACCCGCCCCCCTGCCCGGTTCGGGTCAGGATCAGCGCGGGTGTCACCGTGCCGGCGATCCGGGTCAGCCGGGCCGTCGGGTAGCCCGGGTCCACCGGGATGAAGTAGCCCCCTGCCTTGAGGACGGCGAGCATCGCGACCACGAGCTCCGGGCTGCGCTCCAGCAGGAGCAGCACCGGTGTCTCCGGGCCGACCGGCGGCGCCCCCAGCGCCCCGGTGCGCAGGGCGTGGGCCAGGCGGTTCGCCTGGGCGTCGAGGCCGGCGAAGGTGAGGCTGCTGGCGCCGGTGCGCAGCGCGGTCCGCCCCGGGGTCCGGGCGGCCTGTGCCTCGACGAGCTGGTGCACCGTACGGTCGTCGCCGACGTGCTGCTCGGAACGCCCCCACCGGGACGTGCGTACCGTGTCGCTCTCGGACGTGACGGCCAGGCGGGTGACCGCGACGTCCGGGGTACGGACGGCTGCGGCGAGCAGATTGGTCAGCGACGTCACGAGCCGTTCGGCGGTGCCGGGTAGATAGAGGTCGTCGGCGTACTCGAGGACGCCCTCCAGCGTCGAGCCGTCGTCCACCACCGTCAGGACGAGGTCGAACTTGCAGGTCGTGACCGGTACGGGTACGGGCTCGAGGTCCACCTCGCCAGCGCTCCGGCCGGCCGGCTCCTGGCTGCTGAAGCTGTACATGATCCGGAACAGCGGCCCGCTGCCGGCGCCGCGGTCGGCAACCAGCTGCGCGAACGGGAGCTCCTGGTGGGCCAGGGCGTCCGCGGTCCGGGCGTGGGTGCGGCGCAGCAGTTCGTGGAACGTCGGTGTGCCGGACAGGTCACCCCGCAGGACCACCGTGTTGACCAGGCAGCCGACCAGGTTGTCCAGCCGCGGGTCGCCGCGCCCGGACACGGTGCCGCCGAGCACGACGTCGTCGCCGCCGGTGATCCGGTACAGCAGGGCCTGCAGTGCCGAGAGCACCACGGTGGACACCGTGGTACCGCACCGGCGGGCCAGCTCGCGGATGCCCTGGATCTGCCGCGGTGCCAGCGCGAACTCCACCGCGCCGCCACCGCCGCCGGGCGTGGTCGGGCGCGGGAGGTCGCCGGCCACCTCGGTGGCGACGGCGCCGGTCAGCTCGGTGCGCCAGAAATCCAGCTCCGCCGCGTATCGCCCGCGCTGCACCGACCGGCGCTGCCAGACCGCGTAGTCGGCCTGCGCCGGGGCCGGCTCGCCGAGCTCGGGTTCACGGTGCCCGGTGCCGGCCGCGTACAGCTCGGTGAGGTCGCGCTGGATCAGGTCCATCGACCAGGCGTCAACCGCCACGTGGTGGGCGGTCAGCAGCAGGACGTGCTCCCGCTCATCGAGGCGCCACAGCACGGCGCGCAGCGGGTGCTCGGTCGCGAGGGGGAAACCGAGCGCGGCTTCGGCCAGCAGGAGCTGCGCGAGGTTCGTGCCCGGTGCGGCATCGCGCTCGTCGAGTGTCGCGCCGCACCCGGCGGGGTCGGCGACCTGGACCGGCATCCCGTCCGGGCCGGGGTAGATCCGGGTGCGCAGCATGTCGTGCCGGTCGACCACCCGGTTCAGCGCGCGGCGCAGCGCCCCGCGGTCCAGCGGGCCGCTCAGCCGCAGCGCCAGCGGTACGTTGTAGACGCTGTCGCCGGCGGTCACCTGATCCGCCAGCCAGATCGATTCCTGCATCTGCGACAGCGGCAGCGGCTCATCCCGCGGCACCGGGATCAGGCTGACGGCGTCGTCATCGGTGGACGCCTCGGCGGCGAGTTCCGCGGCGACGGCGGCGACGGTCGGGGCCGCCAGCAGCCGCCGCAGGGAGAGGCCGGCGCCGAACTCGTCGCGGATCCGGGCGAGGAGCCGGAAGGCGAGTAGCGAGTGGCCGCCAAGTGCGAAGAAGTTGTCGCTGACCGCGACCTCCGGCAGGCCGAGTACCTCGGCGAAAGCGGTGCAGAGGAAGCGTTCCCGGTCGTCCCGCGGTGGCCGGGCGGCGCTGCGGGTGCCGTAGTCCGGCGCGGGCAGCGCGGCGCGGTCGAGCTTGCCGTTCGGTGTCGTGGGAAGGTCCGGTACCGGCACGATCGCCGCCGGGATCATGTAGTCGGGCAGCTTCCGGGAAAGCTCGGCGCGTAGCGCGTCGGGGTCGACCGGGCCGCCCGGGATCACGTATGCCACCAGTCGCAGGTCACCGGGCCGGTCCTCGCGGACGACCGCTGCGGCCCGGCGCACCGGACCGGCCTCGATCAGCGTCGTCTCGATCTCTCCGAGCTCGATCCGGAAGCCGCGGAGCTTGACCTGGTGGTCGGTGCGGCCCAGGTACTCCAGGTCGCCTGCGGCGGACCAGCGGACCAGGTCGCCGGTGCGGTACATCCGGGTGCCGGGCGGGCCGAACGGGTCGGGCCGGAACTTCTCGGCCGTCAGACCGGGCCGGTTCCAGTACCCGCGGGCCAGCCCCTCCCCGGCGATGTGGAGTTCACCGGGGACCCCGATCGGGGCGGGACGCAGGTTCGCGTCGAGGACGTACACCTGGGTGTTGTCGATGGGCACGCCGACGGATCCGCGGCGGGTGCTGCCCGCGCTGGCCGGGCCGGTGGTAGACCAGATGGTGGTCTCCGTCGGTCCGTACATGTTGGTGACCTCGGCGCCGGCGTCGCGTAGCCGGCGGGCCAGTTCGGCGGGCAGCGCCTCGCCGCCGACCAGGACCCGAATTCCGGCCAGTGCCGGTCCGGGGAACTCCGGTACGAGGGCCTGCCACAGGGTCGGTGTGGCCTGGGCCAGGGTAACCCGGTGCCGGCCGGCGAGGTCGATCAGTGCCGCCGGGTTGCGGGCGGTGTCCGCGTCGGCGAGCACGACACCGGCGCCGGAGCGCAGCGGCAGGTACAGCTCCAGGCCGGCGATGTCGAACGAGATGGTGGTGGTGGCCAGGACCCGGTCGTCGGTGGTGAGGGGGAACCGTTCGGCCATCGCCGCCAGGAAGTTGTCGAGCGCGGCCCGGGTGATCACCACGCCTTTTGGTCGGCCGGTCGATCCCGAGGTGTAGATCACGTACGCGCTGTGCCCGGCGGGGACGGCGGGCAGCTCCGTGGCGGGATAGCCGCCGGTGTCGGTTTCCTCGAGGACCACGAGCCCGGTGCTGTCGTCCGGGCCGAGCCGCCCGGCCGTGGCAGCGTCGGTTACCACCAGCACCGGGCAGGCGTCGGACAGCAGGTAGGCGATCCGCTCGACCGGGAAGTCCGGGTCGATGGGCAGGTACGCGGCCCCGGACTTGATGACGGCGAGCAGGGTGACGAGCAGATCGGCGGACCGCGGGAGCAGCACGGCCACGAACGTCTCGGTGCCCGCGCCCCGCTCCATCAGGAGCCGAGCCAGCCGGTTCGCCCGCTCGTCGAGCTCCCGGTAGCTGAGCGTCTTGCTCCCGTCGATCACGGCGACCGCGCCGGGCGTGCGGCGGCACCACTGTTGGAAGCGTTCGCGCAACGACGCGGCGGGCAGCGGCCGGGCGGTGTCGTTCCACCTGCGCAGGACGGTGTGCAGCCCGTCCGCGTCCAGCAGGTCCACCTCGGATATCAGCCGGTCGGGCGCACCGGCCAGCCCGGCGAGCAGGCTGAGGAACTGGCCGGCCAGTCGTTCCGCGGCCGCCGGGGTGAACAGGTCCGCGGCGGCCACCAGGGTGACGGCGAGGCGATCGCCGTCGTCCAGGACGCTCAGGTCGAGGTCGCATTTGGCGAGGGCCACGTCGACCGGCTGCTCGGTGCCCGTCGCCTCACCGAACGCCAGGGTCACGGCGGCCGCTTCGGGCCCGGCCATCGCCTGCACCAGCGGCTGGCTGCCCGCGACGCGGTCCCGGCGCAGCTCGCGGACGAGCCGCTCGAACGGGATCTGCGGGTGGGCGAAGTCGTCGCGCGAGCCGGCGACCGTACGGTCCAGCACCTCGTCGAATCCGGGCTGGCCGGTCAGGTCCAGCCGGACCGGTATCACCCCGGCGAAGAGGCCGACCACCGATTCGAGGTCGGTACGCTCGCGACCGGCGACCGGTACGCCGACCGCGAAGTCGTCCTGGCCGGTGAGCCGGTGCAGGAACGTGCCGTACGCGGCGAGTAGCACGGTGAACGGTGTGGTGTCGTGGGCTGCGGCCAACCGGCGGACGGCCGCCGCGGTGGCGGCGGGCAGCTCCCGCCGGACGCTGTGCGCGCGCCAGTCCCGGTCTGCCGGGCGCTGCCGGTCGCCGGGAATCTCCAGGTCGGGCAGCCCGGCGAGCCGCTGCCGCCAGTACTCGAGCTGGTCGTCCAGTTCACCGGCGGTGAGTCGCCCGTGCTGCCAGGCGGCGACGTCACGGAAAGCCGGTGCCGCCCCGCCCGCCGGCAGCTCGCCGGCGTAGGCCCGGGCCAGGTCGGCGAGGAGCAGGCCGCCCGACCAGCCGTCCAGGACGATGTGATGGACGGTGACGAGCAGGACGTGCTGCTTGGCGCCGATCCGGTGGAGACAGGCCCGCAGCAGCGGCCCGCGTTCCAGGTCGAAGGGCTGTTCGGCGGTGGTACGCAGCGCCTGCGGCAGCTCGGCCTCGGTGACGTCGATGACCGGGAGCGCGACCGGTGCCGCGGGAGCGGTCTGCTGGACTGGTTCGCCGTTTGGCCCGAGCCGGAACACGGTGCGCAGCGCCTCGTGCCGGGCCGTCACCGCGTCCAGCGCCGCGCGCAGCGCGGCCACGTCGAGCGGGCCGGTCAGCCGGACGGCGAGCGGCACGCTGTACAGCGGCGTCCCCGGCCGCAGTTGTTCGGAGAACCAGATGCCGGCCTGTCCCGGCGCCAGCGGCACGGGTCCGGGCGGCTGGACCGGTAGGCCGCCCCCGTGCGCCGGGCCCCGGCGCAGGCGGGTGCCCGCGCGAGCGATCCGGGCCCGGACCGCCTCCAGGCGCGGGTCCGTCTCGGCACGAGGCAGCTCTTCGATGGTCATGCGGTGCCTTCCTGCGTGTCGGAGACGAGGGCGGTCAGCACGGATTCGGCGACGGCGGCCACCGTCCGGGTGGCGTACAGCTCGGTCAGGGAGAACTCGATGTCGAAGCTCTCGCGGAGGCGGGCGACGAGCTGGGTCGCGCGTAGGGAGTGCCCGCCCAGGTGGAAGAAGTCGTCGAACACCCCCGGCGGGTCCGTCTGCAGGACCGTGGCGAACAGGTCCGCGATGAGCTGCTCCAGGTCATTGCGGGGTTCCGTGCGGCCGGTACCGCGCAGGCCGTGCTGCCGCGGATCGGGCAGGGCCTGCCGGTCCACCTTTCCTGCCGTGGTCAGCGGCAGCTGGTCGAGTTCGACGAAGAGGGCCGGGACCAGGTACGACGGGAGCGTCGCGGAGCAGAAGCGGCTGAGGGCGGCGGTGTCCAGGCGGTGCCCGACCGCCGGCACCACGTAGCCGACCAGGACGCGTTCCGCGCCGGGCTCGGGTGGGAGGTGGTCGACGACGGCCGCCGTCTCCACCCCGGGCGCCACCGCGAGCCGGGCCGTGACCTCACCCGGCTCCACCCGGTGGCCGCGGATCTGCACCTGGTCGTCGGCCCGACCCAGGAAGTCGAGGCGCCCATCGGCCCGGGCCCGAACCAGATCGCCGCTGCGGTACATGCGTTCGCCGGGGACCACCGGGTCGGGCAGGAACCGCTCGGCGGTCAGCGTGGGCCGCCCGAGATACCCGCCGCTGAGGCACCCGCCGATGTACAGCTCGCCGGTCGTACCGGGTGGCACCGGCCGCAGGGCGTCGTCGAGCACGTGCACCCGCGCGCCGTACCGGGGGCCGCCGATCCCGACGATCTCCGCCTGCGCCTCGGCCAGGGTGACGTCGACGGCGGTGGCGGTGATGGTCGCCTCGGTCGGGCCGTACGTGTTCACCAGCCGGCACCGCGGCGCCCACGCGAGCCAGTGTCGGGCGACGTCACCGGATACGGCCTCACCGCCGAGAACGAGCAGCCGGAGCAGGTCCGGCGGCGGCGCGTCGCCGCGGCGGTTGACGACGGCGGACCAGTAGGCGGGCGGCAGTTCCGCGACGGTCACCGCCGTGCGTCGCAGCAGCTCCGGGAACTCCTCCGGCTGCCACAGCTCGTCCGGGCGCAGCACCACCGTGGCGCCCACCGTCAATCCGGGCAGCAGTTGTTCGAGCGAGGCGTCGAACGAGTGGCTGGCGAACTGCAGGACGCGGTCGGCGGCGGTGAGCTCGTACGCCGCGGCCATCGCCCGGCAGTGCCGCGTCAGCATGCGGTGCAGCCCGATGACGGCCTTGGGGCGGCCGGACGTTCCGGAGGTGTAGATGAGGTACGCCGGCTGCTCGACGTCCACCGCGGGCAGCGGGGCCGCGCCGACGTCCGGGCCGGTGACCGGGACCGGCACGACGCCGTCGGGGAGGGTCAGGTCGCCGTCGGGCAGGGTCAGGCCGCTGTCCACGATGGCGAACCTGGTCCCGGAGTCGAGCAGGAACGCGCGTTTGCGTTCGGCCGGCAGGACCGGATCGACCGGCAGGAAGGTGCCGCCGGCCCGGAGCACCGCCAGCAGGGCGACCACCGAGTCGACGCCGCGCGGCAGGTGCACGGCCACCGGCTGCTCCGGCCGCACGCCGAGGGCGACCAGCCGCCGGGCCAGGCTGCCGGCCCGCTCGGTCAGTTCCGCGTAGGTGAGCCGGTCCGCGCCGCAGACCACGGCCGTGGCCGAGGGGGTACGCGCCGCCTGCTCGGTGATCAGGACATGGATCGGGCGGTCCGGTTCGTCCGCGGGTGTCGGCGCGTCCCACGGGAGAATCTCGGGACCGCCACCGTCCAGTTCGCTCACCCGGATGTCCGGGTTGGCGGCTGTCTGTTCCAGCACGGCCAGGAAACGGGCGGCCAGTCGCTCGGCCGCCGCGGTGCTGAACAGGTCGGTGGCGTACTCGATCGTCGCGCTCAACCCGCCGTCCGCGTCCAGTTCCAGGTCGACGGTCAGGTCGGCTGAGGCGCTGAGCCGGGGGAGCGCGGCATCGCGGACAGTCAGCCCGGCGACGGCTACCGGCGCCCGGTCCACGTGCCGCACGTCAAACAGCACGGTGAACGGGCTCTCGGCCGGCAGGTCGCCCCGGCGGCGCAGCTCGGCCAGTAGTCCCTCCACCGAGCAGCCGGGGACCACCCGGCCCGGCGCCGACCGGACCCGGCCCCGGGAGTACCGGTGGGTGTCCAGGTCGCCGGTGCGGACGGTCTCGATCAGGGACAGCATCGTCGGGTCCGCGGACAGGTCGACCGGGCGCGGAACGGTGTCGACGAAGAAGCCCGCGACGGACTCGCCGTCCGCGTGCAGGCGGTCCGCCAGCGGCGTGCCGACACAGGTGCGGGGGGCTCCGGTCCAGCGGGACAGCAGCGCGTGGAAGCAGGCCAGCAGGACCACGTTCGGGGTGGTCCGCGAGCTCGCCGCCAACCGGCGCAGCAGCGCCGTGGTGCCGTCCGGGACGGTGATGGTGAGCGTGGCGCCGCGCCCGGTCTGCGCCGCCGCTCCGGGGACGTCGACCGGCAGCCGCGGTGCGACGGCTCCGGCGAGCCGGCGGCGCCACCAGTCGAGCCGCTCCGCGGCCGGCTCGGCCTCCTCGGCCACCCGGGCCAGCGTGAAGTCGCGGAATGACACTGGTTCGGGCAGGGCCGGGCCGTCCCCGCCGGCGGCCTCCCGGTACAGGTGCAGCAACTCGTCGCGCAGGACGTCGAGCGACTGGCCGTCGGCGGCGACGTGTGCGACGGACAGCAGCAGCACATGCCGGTCGTCTCCGGTGCGGACCAGCAGGACCCGGGTCAGTGGCCCGGCGGCGAGGTCGAACGGGCGGGCGAGCTCATCCGCCAGCCGGTCCGTCAGCGCGGCGGCCGGATCGGCGGCGCTCCGGACGTCGGCGTACCGGGGGATGATCGCGGCCGAGCGGCCGGATGTCCAGTGCGGACGGCCGTCCGCGCCGGCGACGATGCGGGCGCGCAGGGCCTCGTGCCGGGAGACCAGCCCGGTCAACGCCGCGGTCAGGGCGGCCCGGTCCAGCGGGCCGTCCAGCGCGAGGGCCAGGGGACACGCGTGCTCGGCGGAGTCCGGCCGCAGCTGGTGTGCCGTCCACATCCGTTGCTGACCGGCGGTCAGGGCGAAGTCCGTCGGCCCCGAGCGCCGGGACGGGACCGGGCCGAGCGGTGCCAGCAGCCGCAGGGCACCGGACGGCGCGACGGCGAAGACGTTCACCCCGGTGTCGGCGTCGGCGGCCACCGCCGTCAGCCCGCGCGTCAGCGCCTCGCTCAGGGCCTCGATGCCGGCCGGGTCGAACAGCCCGGAGTCGTACTCCAGGAACGCGGTCATCGCGCCGGCCTCGTCGGCGACGTCGAGCAGCAGGTCGAACTTGGCGGTCGCCCGGGGCACCGTGACCGTCTCGACCGAGATTCCCGGCAGGTCCAGTGTCTCGCCCACGGCGTTCTGGTAGTTGAAGCCGACCTGGAACAGGGCGGTCCCGGTCGGCGTCCGCTGCGGGCGCAGCCGGCGGACCACCTGGTCGAAGGGGATGTCCTGGTGGGCGTAGTTGTGCAGTGCGGTCCGCCGGGTGTCGGCCAGCAGGGCGGTGAACGAGCTGCCGGACACGACGCGGACCCGCTGCACCACCGTGTTCACCAGGTAACCGACGACCTCCTCGCTGCCGGGAACCGACCGGGTGGCGACCGGTGAGGTCACCGCCACGTCCGGGCTGCCGCTCCAGTCGCTCAGGGTGGCCTGCAGCGCCGCGAGCAGCACCATGTACACCGATGAGCGGGACGTCCGGGCCAGCGCACGGATGCCGTCCGCCGGGTCGGCCGGGACGACGAAGTGGACGGCGGCGCCCGCGCCGCGGTGATGCCGGTGGCGGGGCCGGTCGGTGGGCACGGCCAGGTGCCGCAGCCCGGCGAGCCCGTCCGCCCAGTACCGCAGGTGCTTCTCGGCGTCGAGCCCGGCCAGGCGCTCGTTCTCCTGCCGGATGAGGTCTGGATAGTCCAGCTCCGGTCCCGTCCAGGCTGCCCCCTCCTGGTACGCCGCGCCGAGGTTGCGCAGCAGGATGCCGGTGGACCAGTCGTCGAAGACGATGTGGTGGACGTTGAACACCAGGACCGCGTCGTCGGGACCGAGGCGCAGCAGCCGGGCCCGCGCTAGGGGCCCGTTCGCCAGGTCCAGCGGCTGCCAGCCGAACCCCGCGGCGGCGGTCCGGGCCGCCTCGACGGTGCCGCCGGCTAGGTCGGCGACATCGAGGTCGAACGGGGCGTCCGGGGCGATCTCGTGCCACGGCTCGCCGTTCTCGTCGACCGTGAACCGGGCGCGCAACGCGGCGTGCCGCCGGGCCAGTGTGTCCAGGGCGGTCCGCAGCCGCTGCTCGTCGAGCGGGCCGCGCAGGCGAACCGCCACCGGGACGTTGTAGGCGGGGGCCGCGTCCTCGAAGGTCTCGGCGAACCAGATGCGCTGCTGCCCGGCGGTCAGCGGCAGGCGGACGGCCTGCTCGGCCTGCGGCGGCGTCCCGTTCTGCGGGGTCATCGGCTCACCTGCGGGGTGCGGTGGGTGCCGCCTGCCGCAGCGCGGCGGCGGCGTCGAGGGCGGTCTCGGTCACGTCGTCCTCCTGGTGCGGGAAGTGGGCGTGGAAGGTCAGCGGGCAGCGTCCTCGACCGCGGCGGCGAGACCGGCGACCGTGGGCTGTTCGAGCAGGTCGAAGTAGGTGAGCCGGACGCCGTGCCCGCGCTGGATCGCGTGCAGGGCGCGCGCGGCGAGCAACGAGTGCCCGCCCAGTTCGAAGAAGTCGTCGTCGGCACCGATCGGGTCGACCTTCAGTAACTCGGACCAGATCTCGGCGATGCTGGTCTCCAGGTCTCCCTGCGGTGCCCGGAAGGCAGCGGTGCAGTTGCGGCCCGCCACGGCGGGTCCGTGCAGCGCGGACCGGTCGACCTTCCCGGTCGGCCCCAGCGGCAGCTCGTCCAGGGCGGTGACCGTGTGCGGGATCTGGTAGGCCGGCAGCGTGTCGCGGAGCCGGTCCTGCACGTGCGCGACGAGGGCCGGTCCGCCCGGTGCGTCCGGGGCGGTGACCACGAAGGCCTGCAGCCGCTTGGTGCCGTCGTCGTCGGCCTGCGCGACGACCGCCGCCTTGCTGATCTCCGGCAGCCGGGTCAGGGCGGCTTCGACCGCGCCCGGCTCCACCCGGAACCCCTGAATCTTGACCTGCTGGTCGGCACGGCCGAGGAAGGTGAGGGTGCCGTCCGGCTCCCAGCGGGCCAGGTCGCCGGTGCGGTACATGCGGACCGTGCTCGCGTCCGGTCCGGGCAGGTTCAGGAACTTCTCGGCGGTCGCGTCCGGACGGCCCAGGTAGCCGCTGGCCAGGCCGTCGCCGAAGGCGTACAACTCGCCGTCCTCACCCACCGGGACCGGCTGGTGCCCGGTGTCCAGCAGCGCCACGCCGGTCCCGCTGACCGGCCGCCCGATCGGGACCGGCCCGTCGATGGCGGCCGGGCCGTGCACCGTCCAGCAGGTGGTGAAGGTGGTGTTCTCGGTCGGACCGTAGCCGTTGGTGAAGGTGAGGTGCGGGTGCGCCGCGAGTAGGCGACCGACGGAGTCGGGCGACAGGACGTCCCCACCGGCGAGCAGGTGCCGCAGGCCGCCGAGGGCGTCGAGCCGGGTGTCGACCATGTGGTGGAAGAAGCCGGCCGTCAGCCACAGCACGCTGACCTGCTCGTCCGCCAGGACCTCGGCGAGTGTGTCGGGGCTGGCGCGGCCGGCTGGGTGGATCGCCAGCCGGCCCCCGAGGGTCAGCGGGGTCCAGATCTCCAGCGTGGACGCGTCGAAGGCGACCGGCGCGAGTTGCAGGAACACGTCGTCCGCGGTGAACGATGCCCAGTCCGGCTGCTGCACCAGACGGGCGACCGCGCGGTGCGGGACGCACACACCCTTCGGCTCGCCGGTCGACCCCGAGGTGTAGCTGACGTACGCCAGGTCTTCCGGGGTGACCGGGGTGGCAGGCACCGGGTCGGTGACCGGTTCGGCGAGGAGCCGGTCCAGGTCGGCCACGGGTGCACCGCATGCGCCGGCGGCGCCAGACAGGGACGGCTCGGCCAGCAGCAGCACCGGGTCCGCGTCCGCGACCAGGGCGGCGAGGGCAGCCGGCGGGGCATCGTGGTCGAGGACGAGGTACGCGCCGCCCGCCTTGAGGATGGCCAGGAGTGCGACGATCAGCCGCGGGGACCGTTCGGCCAGCACCGCGACCACCCGATCCGGTCCGGCTCCGCGCTTGACCAGGTGCGCGGCGAGCGCGGTCGCGACGGCCTCCAGTTCGGCGTACGTCAGTCGGTCTGCGCCGCTGGACACCGCCACCGCGTCCGGGGTGCGACGGGCCGCCTCCGCGACGAGATCGTGGATGCAGCGGGCGGCCGCCGGTGGGGCGGGGTGCCCGCTCCACGAGCGGATCGGCTCGGGCCAGGGGCTCGGGTCGGCGCTGCGCGGCTCAGCCGGACGAGCCGGCGACGTGCCGGTCATACTGCTCTCCGATCGTGGTCGGGCGGGCCGGCGTCGAGCCAGCCGGTCAGTTCCTTGGGGGATCGGCGCCAGGGGTCGAACGCCTCGATGCGCCAGGTCGCCCCGGCGGCGGCCAGCAGACCGGTCCGGTCGGCGGCCTGCCCGGTGCCGGGCCGGCTGCGGTCCAGGGCGACCACCTCGTACGGGCGGTCCGGGGACTGCTCGGGTGCCAGTTCGGCCAGGCGGGTCAGAATGGCCGTCAGCTCCGCCGGTTCCGGGCCGCGCAGGTGCCCGTGGTCGTCGCGGACCATGGGGGCGACCCCGTCGAACCGGGCGGCTCGGCGCAGCGCTCCGGTCCGCGGGGCGGGCCAGGTGGCGGCACCCCAGATGGTGACGGCCGGGTGGCCGTGCCGGTCGGTGCTGCGGGGTGTCGGCAGGAAGGTGGCCCGGTCGACCCGGTAGTGCTCGCCGGTGTGGCTGAACTCGGTCCCGCGCCACAGGCCGGACAGCACGCGCAGCGCCTCGTCGAGTTTCGCGGCCCGGATCCGCGGCCCGGTGGGTTCGCCGAACGCCCCGAAGTCGAGGTCCGGTTCGGCGCCCAGTCCGGCCCCGAGCACCAGCCGCCCGGCGGACAGGTGGTCGAGTGTCGTCGCCTCCCGGGCCACCTTCCATGGCCGGCGCCGGGCCAGGGGGGTCATCAACGGACCGCTGCGCAGCCGGGTGGTGCGGGCGAGGATCGCGGTGACGACGGTCCACGCGTCGGCCATCGGGAGGCGCAGTTCGCGGGCGAACATCAGGTGGTCCCAGAGGAACAGTCCGTCCCAGCCGGACTCCTCCGCGCGGACTGCGACGTCGACCAGCCGCGCCGGGTCGGCGTAGTAGCCGGCGTTCGGGAGCAGGAGCCCGTGCCGGACGCCCGGAGCGCTCACCGCGGTACCCGTTCGTCGGATCCGGCCGGGTGGGGGATCCGCCGGACGGCAGCGTTGGCCGAGCGGACGGCGCCTTCGAGGTGGCCGAAGAAGTACGGCGAATGCTCTGCGCCCACCCGGTGCAGGGGACCGTCCGGGTCGCCGGGGGAACGGGCGTCGAGCCAGGCGCCGGGATGTGGCACCGCCGCGTAGCAGCCCTGGACCCACGGCTGCTGCTGCCAGTCCTGCGCGGTGACGTGCACGGGCGCCAGGGCGGGGGGTCCGAACCAGTCCGCCAGCCGGGCCGTGAGCCCTGCCCAGGTGATCCGGCCGGCGCGGTAGGCCCGGGCTTCCGCCCCGGTCAGGAATCCGACCAGGACGCCGAGGCCGTCGCGCCCGTTGGAGTCGTCGACCAGGAAGCGCAGCGGTGCCCGGTCCGCGGTGACCCAGCCGCTGAGCCCGCTGGCGCGCCAGAACGGCGTCCGGTAGACCAGGTGGATCTTCACCACCGAGCCGCCGGTGGATGCCGGCACCGGCGAGCCGGCCGCGCCCGGGATCGTCACTTCGACGGCTCGTTCCGGTGCCGGGCCGATCGCCAGGACGACCCGGTCGCAGTCGGCGACGAAGCCGTCGGCCTCCACCCGGATCCCGCCGGTGGTGCCGCAGATGCGGCGGACCGGGCGACCGGTCCGCACCGGGCGGTCCAGCCGGGCGGCGAGCCGTTCGCTGAGTACGGCGGCTCCACCGGCCAGGCGGAACTCCTGGGCGCCGCCGGCGAAGGCGGTGAGGAAGTCGAGACCGCCGCCGGATTTGACGTAGAAGAGGAAGTGGAGCAGGGACACCTCGTCCGGCTCCGAGGCCAGCATCTCCCGGACGATCTGCTCGATCAGCAACGTGGTCGCGGAGGGCATCCGCTCGGTGCTCAGCCACTCGCGGACGGTGGTCCGGTCCTGCTGCGCCGCGTCCGGTGACGAGCCGGGCGAGTGGAGGTCGACGGCCTCGGTCAGCTCGTCGATGCGGTCCAGGGCGAGGCCGAGGGCCAGAGCGTTGAAGGGCGCGTCAGCGTCGTCGTCCCGGTACCGGCGACCGGACAGGTCGAACAGCGCGGCGCCGGGGGCGACAGTCCGCTGGAGCGGCACGCCCAGCCGGTCGGCCAGCTGCCGGATCTCGGTGTGCCGGTTCCCGATGTACGCACCGCCGCAGTCCAGTTGGAGTCCGAGCGGCGCCGCCTCCGTGCGGGTGCGTCCGCCCAGCCGGTCGGATGCCTCCAGGACCTCGACGTCGTGCCCGTCCGCGGCGAGAGCCTCCGCGGCGCACAGACCGGACAGACCTGCCCCGACGACGACGACGCCGGTCCGGATTCGCATACCGGTCACCGCTCGGTCCACAGCGGTCGGAGTCGGCTGTTGTTGCGGTACGCGTCGGCCAATGCCCGTAGGAAGGTGTGGAGCTCCTCCTCGTGCGAGGCGAGCGGGCCGGCGATGTACCGCGGATCGGAGACGCCCCGCTGGGTGGACGAACAGGCGTCCCAGTCCTGTTGATTGGTGGTTTTCCAGAAATCGATCGCATAGTCCGGCGTGAACCCGGTGCTGGCCAGTAGTTCTTCTGAGAAGAACCATTCACAGATTACCCGGGTGCGATCCGGAGCGACCGGGTCGAGGCGATGGGTGACCACGTAATCGTGCATCGCGGTGACAAAGAGACCGGGTAGCACCGCATAGTAGCAGACCTGTCGCGCCCGGTTCTCGTCGAGCTCAGGAAATGTCCACTCCGGGCCCTTTCCATCGAGGGACATGCTCGCCGCGGAATTCTTGAGATCAAGGGAACCGCCGAGCCACATCCCGGTGCTGGCGAATCCCTCACCGTTAACAGTCCGCTGGACCTTGCTGAGTTCGGGATGCGTGCTGGGGCAGTGGTAGCACTCCAGGTAGTTCTCGACGAGGAGTTTCCAGTTGGCGTGGACGTCGTAGACCTCGGTGTCGACCTGTTTTAGGGTGCCGAGATGATAGGGCGCGAGGATGTTGGTGAGATTGCCGAGGGATTCGCCGAAGTCGTTCGCATCCCCGGAGTGGTTGACGAACAGCCATCCGTTCCATTCGGTGGATCGGACCGGGAGTAGGTCCATGCCCTGCGGGTGTCGCCCGGCGGCGTCCTCGAACCGCGGTGCCCGCCGCAGTTCGCCGTCCAGGCCGTAGACCCAGGCGTGGTAGGCGCACCAGACCTGGGCGCGCCGGACCGTGCAGGCGGGGGCGACCAGCTCGTGCCCACGGTGGCGGCAGGCGTTGACGAAGACGTTCACCCCGTCGCCGGTGCCGGTGATCAGGATGTTGCGCCCGGCCGACATGACGGCGGCCTGGGTGCCCTTCTCGGCGAACTCGGCGACCCGGCCGACCGGCAGCCAACCCTGCCCGAAGAATCGCTCCAGCTCCCAGATGAACAGGTCTTCCGACGTGTAGGTGAGGCCAGGAAAAGCGCGTGCATCCTGGATATCGGCTATAATTCGATCGGTTTCTTCGGATCCAACTAAATTGGATGATGCCCCATTTTTGGGCAGCATCGAGCGCATATATATGTCACCTTTGTCGGGACGGGTCGACAGTCAAGGAGTGGCCCAGCGCTGAGCACGCCGGGTCGGCCGGCCGCGCTCAGCTACACGAAAACTTGAGCACCGAATCGGTGATTGCGTGAGAAGTCACTACTCGGGGTATGGGGTAGATCTGCCGAGTTCGTAAAGTTCGGCCCGCCGCCAGCGCATTGTGGTTCCCTCCCCTGGTGCGTGGCCATGAAGTTGGGATGATTATTTACCATTGTGAGTCTGCCTAGAAGGGCATGTAATACTCGTCATAATCCCTTGTGGAGTCTTGACCGCAGGGCTCTGGCAAGGTAAAGAATTTGGTGGTTGGGGGGCGGGCGCTCCGGATCGTGGCGATATGGCGACGGGCGTTACCTTCGGTGATCATCCAGGTGCTGATGGTCGTCGCGTGCCGGCCGGTATCGGGGGGCGGGCGATGGGTATCAGCATGATCAACCATGGATGGAAACCGGGTCGCCGGTGCCTGAAACAAGATCCCGGATGTCGCGGGACTCACGCAGCGGTGAGAAGACGACGAACTCATCTTTCGGTTAGGGCGGGGCTGCGGCGTTGAACAGCGTGGCGTTCGCCGACAGCGCCGCCAGGTCAACGCCGTAGAGCGCCAGCCCCCCAGCCCGGCTGGGCGAGGGGCAGGTGGAAGCAGAGCGGGCCGGGCGGCAGCAGGGCGAGCCAGATGACACATCCGGTGCCGACACGCTGTGCAGCGATGGCGCGGTCGTCAGTCATCGTGGACGGTGAGTACCTCGATCACCCGCATCGTGAGCTCGGACTGGTTGATCCCGGCGGTCGCGAGCGCTCGCGGCACGGTGCCCTTCTCTGCCTGCAGAATGCCGAGCAGTAGGTGCAGTGGCTGCAACTCACCCCGACGCTTACTCAAGCCCCGCTCAAGGGCCAGTTTGGCCGAGGCGCCGAGCTTGGTGGGGCGGGCGTGGCTCGCCCCGGGATGAATCGTCATGTCGAAGGTGGCGAGCGACACCCCGGCCGCGCCAAGGCTCTGCTCGAACTCCCGCTGCAGCGCGGTGCGAATGCCCTCGTGGTCGAGACCAGCCGCGCTCAACACCTGCTGCGTGTTCGCCTCGGGTTCTGCGGCTATTGCCAGGAGGAGGTGCTGAGCCTCGATGGTTGCGGCACCTTCCTTCTGGGCCTCGATTCCGGCCTGGTCGACGACGGCCTGCACGTACCTGCGAATTGTTGTGGACATGGTCAACGCCTCCTCAGTGCGACGCCGGCAGCAACGAGCCGCTTGGCATGCTTTTTGTGCACCGCCTGCCGTGTCACACCGAGCGCCTCCGCAACCTGCGGCCAACTCCAGCCGGATCGCATGGCACGCTCCACGGCAGCATCTTCCAGCTGGTCAGCCAGGCGCCGCAATGCCGTGACGGCGGCGAGTGCAGCGCCGGGATCCTCCGAGGACTGGACTTCAACCAACATGCAAGCAACTTTAGTTGACTAGCAATGAATAGTCAACCGAAGTTGCTCGGAGTTGGGGTTGGGGCCCTTACTTTCGTCATGGCGGACCGAAGGCTGGCCTGTCCGCGGGCAGGGCGGACGCGCGCTGGGCGAACATCAGCTACCGGGATCGACATCGACGGTGGGGACAGGCCGCAGTGGTGCCATGTCCTCAACCTCGGGGCGGACTCAAGTCCACTTCCCGGGCCTTCGGGCCGGGCGTGGGTGCGTGGGCGACGGGATGGTGGCCGGCTGCACCTTGCGGTCGGCGATGACGGCCGGGGTGGAGCGGTGCTCGTACCGGGTGGCGCCCTGGATGGCGTCGGCTGCCCGCCCCGAGGAGTGCAAGGCGCTGCCGGCCGCACCGATCGCCTGGCTGATGCGGGTGTTACGGTCACCGCCTTCGAAGATTAAAAGCGAGTCGCGAATAGATCGCCGTGAGGAAGGGTGTGCGATGACCGAGGACTTCTATTGCGACGAGGCGCTCAGCGGCCGAACCAAAGTGACCGTGGTGGCAGAGACCGAGGAGGTCCTTGCCTTCGAGCACACCAGGCCCTTTTGGCCGGTGCACATCGTCGTGGTGCCGAAGCGGCACGTGCCGTCTCTGGTTGACCTGGGCGATGCCAGCGTGGATCTCTTGCAGTGCGTTCTCGAGGTAGTCCGCCAGGTCGCCGGACGGGTGGAGCGGGAGCGAGGTGCTTGCCGGGTGCTGACCAATCTGGGCCGGTATCAAGACTCCAAACACCTGCACTTCCACGTCTGTAGTGGACCGCCGCTTCGGCCCGACCTGGCATAGGGCTGCGAGCGGTCCATGGTCTGTCCGTAAGAGGCCACGGGCCGGATGAGCCGTGTCGTAGCTGGCTCCATGCTGGGGCGGGGCTGGTCTGAGCACCCGGTAGTCGCCTTGGTTCACCTGATCAGTAGTGGTTGCCAGCCGTCGTGGTGCCGAAGACCGTCGGGGGGATCAGATCGAGCGCCGCAGGTAGCCGTTCCGCCCGAACAACACGCCACGGTCCAGGAACAGATTGAAGAATCGGCACGACGGCTCACCCAGGTGCATGCAGGCCGCACAAGCGCCACCGCCGATCCCGCACCCCGGATCCAGCGGACAACGGTGCTCGGCGGTAGCGAACGCGGTCAACAGGTCGTCGAGGTTCGACTCGAAGACGGCCTGGATGCCACCGAGTACGAAGTCGCTCCGGGCGGCCGGGTACAGGAAGAAGCCGAGATGGTGGGGCACGAGATACTCGCTGAGCGCGTCACGCTCGATGCCGGAGAAGACGGCGGTCTGCCGGATGAGCCGGTGGGCGTAGGTGTGAATCAGCTTCAGTACGTCGGCCCCGGTCGACTCGACCCGCGGATCGTCGCGTTTGGCGGGAACCGCGGCCGACTCCAGGATGGCGACCCGGGCCAGGACCGGGTCGGTGCACTCCGGCGTCCACCCCGGTAGCCGGTGACCGCGACCGGCCAGCCACGTCGCCACCCGGATCGGGTCGAGCCGGATCAGGAACGCCTCGGTCTCGGCGAGGTTGCCGTAGAGCCGGTAGCCGCCCCGCCTGCGTCGGAACGGCACCAGCCGACACCTCGACGGGTCGTCCTCGCCCCGCGTGTAGCCGTACATGGCGTTGAGGATCGGGAACTTGTCGACCAGGTCGAGCCCGTCGATGCCGGCCAGTCGCAGGGCCGGCGGGTACTTCTCCCGGTAGCGCTGCTCGAGCGGGTCGGCGGAGTCCGGCAGGCGTAACGCGGTCGTTGGTGTCCGACTCTCGGCTAGGGCCATCGCGATGTCGACGGCCTCCCGCTCGGCCACCGTACGTCGGGCCGGGGGAAGCCGGTCGACCGGATGATCGCCCGCCTCGGCCAACTGGCCAGCCTGCTCGGCAGACGTGTTCACCTGCAGACCCTCGACCACCCAGATCAGCGCCTTGCGCGGACCACCGGCGAGGTTGAGGTTCTCCCGATGCTTGGGCCGAGATGGGCTGATCAGCACCATGCCCCGCGGCACATAGACCATGCGGGCCTTGTGAACATTCCAGCGCACGGCGCCGGCACCACACCCGCACTTCTTGTGGAATCCCAGCCCCTGCATCGTCGGGGTGTCACAGATCGGGCACACGAAGCGAATGTCCGCGGCCTTGGCGCTCCTTGGCACGACCACCCGTACGTCGTCGTGCTGCGGGCAACGCCGGATCCGGGGTTCGGTGATCGCCCCGCACTCGTGCACGCCGACGAAGTGCAGCTGACCCCAGGCACGTTTGCCGCACTTGCAGTGTGCCTCCTCGGACGTGCCGATGCGTTTGCAGACCCGGCACAGCCATGTTCGCGGGTACCTCTCGACCGTCACGCCACGGCGTTCATCGAGCTCGACGACCTCCACCGGCACCTTGCGGAGCAGTTCCCCGGCCATGCCGCCGTCGGTGTCGTTGGCGGTCCATGCGCCGATCTCGGCCAACAGACTCCACCGTACGACGTCAGGGTCGATCTCGATCGGGTTCGGGGCTGACCACTCGTTCACCCGGTAGATGTCGCCGCGCAGGTCAACGGTCTGTGCCGGCAGGAAGGTACGCAGGATTTGGCTGCCGCTACGGGAACCCAGTTTCGCCATGTCGCCCGCCTTCAGTCGTGAATCGGGGCTTGGGCCTCGACATCGCGGAGGCTCCGCATCGGGGAGGGGTAGCCGATCTCGCTGATGAAACGGGCTGCGGTGGCTGGGTTTTCAAGATCGGCAAACCATTCACGGACCCACTCGATGATCTGCTGCCGGTGTAGGGAATCCTCCGGCCCGTCGAGACCGAGGAGCTTCGCCACGGCCGCTGCCTCGACGTCGGGCGTCAGGTCCACGTCGCGGACGTACTGGCGCAGCTTCGCCGGTGTGCTCAATCGCTGCCTGCTGGCCGGCTCGTGCACCATCAGGGTGCGCGCCGCAACCAGTCCGGGGAGCGTGAGGGCCAGGACCCGCCGGCTGCGGCGCGTGATCGGGATGGCGTCAACGAACCGATCGCCCTGGCGTACGTACTTGTCGAAGTGCCGGAACGTCTGGGCATCGCGTTCCCGGCCGATTTTGTGCAGGACGTACACCAGACCCGGGCGCCGGCGACCGACCCGGGCGGTGGCCTGGATGAACTCGGCGGTCGTCAACGGCAAGCCCAGCATCACCATCGTGTTGAGCCGGTCGATGTCCACCCCGTGGGACATCATTGAGCTGGCCGCGATCACGTGAATGCGATCCGCGAACTTCTCCTCGGGCTTTCCTAGCCGTTCCAGGATGTCGCGCACCTCGTCGAAGTCGGTCTGCCCGGTGAGCTGCTCGACGTTGATGCCGTCGACGGTGTTGTTGCTGTCGAGGCTTCGGCCGGCGGCCTCGACGTCGTAGAGGGTGGAGCCGTACACCACGTCTGTGCCGTAGAGGCTGAGCAGTTCGTCGACGTGCTTCGGATCGATGCCGGCTTCCGTGCAGACAGCCGATGGCTCGCCTACCAGCCGGCGCACGCAGTGCTGCAAGGCGTCCAGGGTTCGGTCGCTGACGTGCTCGAGTGTCACCCCGCGCGGCGCGACCGCCACGAAACGCCGTTGCTTCTCCGCTGTGCGTACCGTCCAGAAGGACTCGCCGGAGCGGGGACCTGGCTGCGGGAAGACCCGGCCTTCGCGCCGGTAGAGGACCTCGACCTGCCGGTCGTACCCGGTGAGCGTCGCGCTGCTGGCGACGATCTTGGCGTGGCTACCGGACAGCTCCTGCTGTAGGTAGTCAAGCAGACTCTCGTAATGCGAGTTGACGGCACCGAGACTGTCGCGGAGCAGGTGCAGCTCGTCCTGCAGTCGCAGCGACGGTGCGAACCGTTCCGCCGGCATCGGCAGCGGATTGAGTGTTCCCTGGCAGTCGGGCACCAGACAGCCGTTGGGTGCCTTCGCTCTGGTCGCGTAGGTGAAGCCGTGCCAGTCGAGCGAGCAGATCTTCTGCGGTGGCCCGACGAGACCGCGCATCGCCTGCTGCAGGCCGATCGATGCGGCCTTGTCCAGTGTTCCCACCACCGCGGTTGGGAGGAAGCGAAAGATCTCCTGGTCGACGATGTACACCGGCAGGGCCCCGCGCTTCCAGGGGCAGTGCGGGTTGGTGCAGTGATGTTCCAGCTTCCAGCGTCGTCGGTCGAACTTCATCCGCAGGTTCTCGTCGCGGCAGAACGGACAGTGCAGCAGTACCCGGTATTTGTCTGGTATTCCCGGGTTGTCCGGACCGATCTCGTCACCCCCTGGCTTGGGCGCGATCTTGTTGGGCGTACTTGTCTGGCCGACCAGGAAGCCGAGGCTGAACGGGGCACCTTTGACATCGGCTACCCGGCGTGCCACCGCATCCCGGCGTACCAACTCGGCGCCGGCGAGCGCGTCGGCGAAACGCTGCGTCTGTTGCAAGCTCAGCAGCCGGAGGGGAAATCGGGACCACGCCGTCACGCCGGTGCGCTTGCCGGTGAGCCGGTCGAAGAAGGCCGTCATCAACAACAGCCCCAGGTAGGTCTCGGTCTTGCCGCCACCGGTGGCGAACCACACGGTGTCGACGATCTTCGTGTCATCGGCGGGTTCGGCGAGGAAGCGGGTGGCGGACAGCAGAAAGCCAACCTGGAACGGCCGCCAGGCGTCGTAGCCACGCCCCTTCGCGCTCCACCCGATCGCCCTGTTCATTAGCTGGAACGACTGGCGGATATCCCGGTTGGTCTGCAGGAGCTTCAGCCCGGCTCGAAGCCGGTCGACTTCGGCGAACACGTCGGCTGCCGCCTTGTCCGCCTCGGCGCGCATTCCCGGCGTCCAACCCTCGGCAGCCTCCCCGGCGGCGAGCACCGATGGAGACCAGTGGGCGTGGTCGTACTCTTCGAGCGCATCGACCAGTGCGGTGAGTTCCGGAATCGGGTCGGCGGCGAGCCGTTCAAACGACAGCGTCGGCTCCGGCCGACTGCTGTTCCAGTAGGCGGGGCGGAAGGTCTGCACCGTGGTGGTGTCGGAACTGCGAAACACCCCGGGTGCGGGCACCTCGACGCCAACGTTGATGCCGTACGCCGGTACTTCGCGGTTGTAGCGGAAGCTGTCCGGCAGGGCCTCCAACCGGAACGGGGTGGTGGTGAGGCCGGCGACCTCCAGCTCTGTTTCGTACAGGTGCGAGTCGGTCAGATCGCGCGAATCCTCCGGGCTGGTGTTGATCATTTGTACGACAAGTTCGGTGTCCTGGTGCCAATCCTCCACATCGACCCGGACTTCAGCCGTCAGGCCCGGCGCACCCACCGCCGCGAAGGCATCTCGCAGCTGCTCGGCGCCGAAGGTTCCACCATCGGCGGCGGCCACGACGGAGATCTTCTCCTCGACGGGACCGGTACGCCACCAGGGCCGGTTTGGGTCCGGAGCATCCTTGGGTTCCTTGACCCAGGCGCGGGCCCGCACCGTTACCGTCATCGACCACGGCGGCGCCTCGGCGGGACGCAACCGGATGCCGATCGCGCACGGGTCCAGTCGCTCGGCTCGGTCGTCGCCGGTGCCCCGACGCACCTCGGCCTCGCATGCGAGGCGCCCCAGCCAGAAGGTTCCCGACGGCGCCACTTCCAGTCGATCCAGGCCGTCGCCTCTGCCCGCCGCGACCACACGTCGATCGAGCCAGGTGACGAAGGCATCGCACGCCTCCTCCAGCGACTGCGCCGCCCCGCCGCTCATCGGGTCTTCCTCTCCGTCGACGCGCCGTGCCCCGGTTCGCTGACTAGGTACGGCCGCAGCGCCACCGTCTCCGTTGACCGCTGTAGCTTGCTCATGGCCTTTCCCTGGATCTGGCGGATCCGTTCGCGGCTGACGCCGTGGTCGGCAGCGATATCGTCCAGGGTCTCCTCCGCGCCGGTGCCGAGACCGAACCTGCGACGGATCACGTTGGCGGCTCGGTCGGGGAGTAGCATGCGGAGAAGGCGATCGATCTCGCCGCGTAGTGTCGCGTGTTCGACGATTGTCGCCGGGTCGGTGCGCCCATCGCGCTCCTCGTCGTGGACGAGGACGTCCGCGAGGCGGAGGTCGCCATCCATACTGAGAAGCAGGTCGATGCTGAGCACTGGTTGACTGAGTTCGAGCATCGCCTGCACCTTGCCCGGCTCCATGCCGGTAGCGTCGGCCAGTTCGTCGAGCGTCGGCTCCCGGTCCAGCCGGTCCGCGAACTTCCGGGCGGCCCGTCGAATCTTCTGAACCCGGTCGTGGACATGCATGGGTATGCGGATGGTCCGGCCGTGGTTGCCGATGCCCTGTTCGATGCCTTGCTTGATCCACCACGTCGCATAGGTGGAGAACTTGTAGCCCTTGGCGCCGTCGAATAGACGGGCGGCATGCATCAGGCCCAGGTTGCCGTCCTGGATGCGGTCGGCAAACTCGACGCCGGACTGGCGGTATGTCCGAGCTTTGGCGATCGACACCACGAGTCGCAGATTCGCGCACACCAACGCCGTGTGGGCGCGCTGCCCCTCGATCACGCGGCTTCGTAGTGACCGGCGGTCCGCTGCTGACAGGTCCGCCCCACCGGTGCCGAGCGCGGCCCGTGCCGCTGCGCCTTGCACCATCAACGACCAGAGCTCCACCTCACGAGCGGCGTTGATCAATGGGTATCGACCGATCTCCCGGAGATACTGGCGAACCACGTCATCGGGTAGTTCGTAGCCCTTCGCGGGGGACCTGACCGGTCCCGCGTCGGACACGGCTATGAGGTCAACGCCCGAGTCCGCCAGGAGGCCGAGCAGTTCACCGGTCTGTGCTGCGGTGAGGCTTCGCCGGGTTGCGAGCAGTGCGACCTCGGCGCGGGTGAGCCTTCCCCCCGTCCGGGTCCAGTCACCGAGAAGGTCCTCGAACGCCTGGTCGACGACATCATCTGCGGGGAAGGGAATGGGAGGCGCAGGACCGTCATCGAACATCCACCCAGCGTCACTGTCTGGTGGGTCATCGTCCGGTTTGGGCTCAAGACTGCTTACGTTCGTCCCGGTGGCGGTCCCGGTCCCGGTGGTGGTGTCGGTGGCGCTGGTGGTGGCCGGGGCTTCGGGTGCCGGGGTGGCGACTGGAGGCCGGGCGTGGTCGCTGCTGGCGTGGGGCTGGGCCAGCGCCACCACGAGCGCATCAATGTCGCTGCGGGTAAGGCGGTGTCGAGCGACGAATTTCGCAATCGCGGACTGTGCCTGGTGTACGTCCTGGTTGTCGATGATCGCGCGTAGTTCGTCCATGAGTGCAGCAGACGCTCTTGCGGATCGCACCATTTAGGTGATGATGGCGGTAGTCATGCTTCCTCCCCTGGCTGGTAGCGCTCAGCGTAGGGAACGGGTGCGACAAAGAACATGAATCGAACAAATGTTCTATTTCCCTCTTCGGGGTGGCGGGCTCAGACTCCCGACCCGGGCTGCATGTTCGACGAGTTCGCCCGACTCGTCCACCACGGAAGGTGCCGAGCAATGGCTGACGTGGACGTAGCGGCCGGCGCGGCTTCGATCTGTCCGGTGAGTGGGGCGGTGGGAACCAGGAACTTCCGCCCACCAGGAGCTGTCAGCGAGGCATGGCAGCGTACTCGGCGACCAGGTACGACCGGTAGGTGATCACCGCAGGGATCGTCACGTTCAACATGCTCGCCGTCTCGGTCAGCACCTTCTCGTATCCCAGCAACGCACCGGACCCCGAATCGATGATCACCGTGTATTGGGCGGGCAGGCCATGGAAGGAGTCGGAGTGCCGCCGCGCGCTGCGCGGGGTTCAGCAGCCGCACCCCCGTCAGCTCGGTCACATCCTCCTACTGCACCGGTGCCCGATTGGCGGGCGCATCCGTGGTGAGCCAGCCACTCGCGGAGCGCGGTAGCGTCGGTAGGCACTGGGCCCTGCCAGCGGGGGCTGCTCGCCCCCGCCGCCGACGGCCGGGACGCCGCCGAGCCGCCCGACGAGTACGCGCCGCAGCCGAGCCTGAGCCGGCTGAGTCAGCTCATCGATCGGAAAGCCTTCGCGGGCCTGCCAGTCGACGTACGCGTCAGCGGCGAGCCGCGTCCCCTGCCGAACGGAATCGACGTCACGGCGTACCGCATCATTCAGGAGGCGCTGACCAACGTGCTCAAGCATGGCGAAGCCGACCGAGCCGAGGTCGAGGTCCGGTACGCGCAACGGTACCTGCGAGTCGAGGTCCTCAATCCGGGGCCGAGCGTCCTGTCCGGCCTGCCCGGGGTAAGGCAACCGGCCGATGGCACCGGCCGTGGCCTGCTTGGCCTGCGCCAGCGGATCGCGGTCTACGGTGGCGACCTCGACGCCCGGCATCGTCTCGGCGGCGGCTACCGGGTTCGCGCCCGCATCCCCCTGGACCCGGCGTGACCGGACCACGGGTTCTGATCGCTGACGATCAGTTGCTGGTCCGCACTGGATTCCGGCTGATCCTCAACGCGCGGGTGTGGCGGTGGTCGGTGAGGCCGCCGTCCTCCACAGTCGCCGCGACCCTACGCCGGTCCGTCACTCTTCGGTGGAACATTGACTGCCGTCCCCGCTGCCTGGTCGGTTCCGTGACTTCTGTTCCGGAAAGTCGGTGTCCTGGTCGGGCTCCGCGTCACCGCGTAGCGGCGTTGTGCTGGCGGCGACGACCGTGGCCGTCACCAGCCTGCTGCTCGCCGCTACGCGGCGACGACGTTACTACTTGGTGATGATGTCGGCGACGACGCAGGCGATGTTGTCCGGCGCGCCGGCGGCGTAGGCGAGGTCGATTAGCCGTTGTGCGGTTGACTCGGGGTCACCGGACTCGGTGAGGACGGTCTGCAGGTCGCTTCGGCTGACGACGGCGGAGAGCCCGTCGGAGCAGAGCAGGTAGCGGTCACCGGCCAGAGCGGTGCGTAGCGCCAGGTCGGCTTCGACGGGTTGGCTGCCACCACCGAGCGCACGGGTGAGCAGGGCGCGCTGCGGGTGGGCGGCAGCCTCCTGAGGGCTGAGCTTGCCGTACTCGACCTGGCTCTGCACCCAGGTGTGGTCCTGAGTGAGCTGCGCGAGTTCACCGCTGCGTAGCAGGTAGACGCGGGTGTCGCCGATGTGCACCAAGGCTAGTTGGGTCCCGCGACGCAGCAGCGCGGTCAGGGTGGTGGCCGGCTGGCTGTCGTCGGTGCTGGTGGCGTGCACCGCGCGATCGACGTCGTCGATGGTTGCGGCCAGCATGGCGAGCAGGTCAACGGCGGGCCGGTCGGTCAGTTCGAGCGCCTTGAGCGCGTTGACGGCCGCGCTACTGGCGGTGGCGCCCGCGCCCCGGGTGCCGTCGGCGACGGCCAGCAGCTGGTCACTGGCGTAGGCGACGTCCTCGTTGCTGTCGCGTCCGGTGCCCTGGTCGCAGCGAACGGCGTAGCGGATGGTCGGGGTGGGGTTGGTTGTGGACATGGGGACGCCCTCCTGGGACAGGTGTGCGACGAGGCGGGCGACGTGGTGTGCGCGGGTCGCGGTATCGACGGTTACCTGTTGCCAGTAGACGGTGACCGCGCGGGCCGCCGCGTCCGGCTCTAGGTCGCACACGGTACGGATGTCGGCCAGCGGCATGCCGATGCGGCGTAGCTGGGCGATCAGTCGAGCATGCGCCAACTGCTCCGGGTCGTAGAACCGGTAGCCGGACTCGGGTCGACCGCCGCGGGCGGCAGCAGCCCCACCTCGTCGTACAGGCGCAACGCCTTCGGGGTCAGCCGCGCCGCCCGGGCGAACGCGCCGATCGTCAGCAGCTCCACGGTGTCATCCTCCTCGTGCCGGCCCGGGGTGGGCCGGCCCGGACCACGGTGCTGCTTGCCCAAGGGGGAAGGTCAAGGGAGCGAGTGGGCCTGCCCGGTGGCGGGTGCTGGGCCCGTGGCGGGGCAGGTGTGGATGGCGCCCGGCCACTCGCGCCACTACCCAAACCGATCACCGATCCGGACCGTCTCGCCCGCCTGAACATCAGCCGACGTGACCCCTCGGCGGCATCCTCCAACCCGCGACCTCACAAAGCACTACTGGTAGATCAAGTGCGAATCGAACGCCTTTCAACACACGTGGTGCAGCCAGTGCGACTCGTCCGGGATGCGGCCGTGCTGAATGCCGAGCAGTTCCTCACGTAGCCGCATGGTGACCGGACCGGGACGACCGTCGCCGATCGTCCAGCCGCCGCTGACCCCTCGCGCATGTCCGACCGGTACCATGACCGCCGCGGTGCCACATGCGAAAACCTCAGTAATCAAACCCGCCTCGCACTGCTTGCGCCACTGCTCTGCTGAGATGCGCCCCTCCTCGCAGCCGAAACCGAGCCTGCGGGCCAGAATGAGTAGCGAGTCCCGCGTCACCCCGGGCAGCAGCGTGCCGGTCAGCGCGGGCGTCATGAGCGTCGGGGCGCCTCCGTCCCGCGACTGGCGGACGAAGCAGAGGTTCATCCCGCTCATCTCCTCGACCCAGGTGTGCTCGGTCGCGTCCAACCAGACAACCTGGTCGCAGCCCTGCTCCATGGCCTGGCGCTGGCCGAGGAAGGCTGCGGCGTAGTTGCCGCCCGCCTTGGCGGCTCCGGTACCGCCGGGCGCGGCACGTGTGTACTCCTCGGACAGCCACACGCTCAAGGCTGTCGGGCCGGTTTCCGTACTGAAATACGCCGGCGCCGGACTCGCGATCACGCAGAACAGGTAGCTGCGCGCGGGAAGCGTGAACTCCAGCGTCGGTTGCGTCGCGATCATGAACGGGCGCAGGTAGAGGCTGTTGTCGTCATCGTCCGGTACCCAGTGCCGGTCCTGCTGAACGAGCAGCTCGACGGCGCGCACGAAGGTCTCGACCGGTAGTTCCGGCATCGCGAGTCGCCGGGCGGACGCATTGAACCGGGCGGCGTTGCACTCCGGCCGGAAGAGTGCTATCGATCCATCCCGCTGCCGGTAGGCCTTCATTCCCTCGAAGATTTCCTGCCCATAGTGAAGCACCAAGGCCGCAGGCGACAGCGCGATATCCTGGTATTCCTCGAGCCGGCCGTCATGCCACCCGCGTTTCTCATCCCAGCGCAGCGTGATCATGTTATCCGTGAATGCCTCGCCGAATTTAGAATCGTCCAGGACCGCTTGGCGATCTGCCTCGCACATCGGATTCCGGTTCGTATGCAGCTGGAACTCAATGATAGCTACTGCCCTCCCCGGTGGTCGGCCATGAATGGTCTGGAATAAGTACGCGTGCGGTATCATGCTACCGGTCCAACACCCACGTCCCCGCGGGAACTTCAATACATGCCCGGATCCGCCCCGTTCGGGGTCCGGGCAGCCAGCGGGTGAGGTGCTCGCATACGCTGCGGGGTCAGGGCGGCGCAGCCTGGGACGGCGATGAGGGTCGGTACTAGTTTTTCGGGTTCGGCTACCATACGGCGTAGAGCCGCGCCCCGCACCGTAGAGGTTTCCCTCATTGCGCGCTCCCGGGACATGCGATGTGGGCCAGCACAGATATCGAGCCACACGAGATCGAATGGACACCCGATGGCGGGGATGCTATTCGAACACGAACTACATCCTGGCCGGCTTACTGATCGAGTCGATCACTGGCAACCCGGCGGCGGCCGAGGTGCAGCGGCGCATTCTGCGGCCACTGATGCTCACCGGGACGTCGTTCCCGGGTCCTGATCCGACTATTCATGGCCCACACAGCGGTGCCTACTTCGCCCCGTTCGGGGTTCGTGACCTCAGCGAGTTCAACATGAGTTGGGCGTGGATGGCGGGCGAGATGATTGGGACCACGGCGGACCTGAACTCGTTCTTCCGGGCACTGCTCGGCGGTGATCTGCTCAGCCCGGCCACCCTCGATGAGATGCTCGCCGGGTGCCGATGCTCCCGGATGCGCCCGAAGACGATAGCTATGGTCTCGGTATTCTCTCGTTTTGTACCCCATGCGGTAAGTTCTTCGGCCATGACGGTTCGGTGATCGGTCACCAGATGTTCTCGTTGCATAGCCGGGATGGCGGGCGCCAGGTGTCCTCCGGGATCAACCTCAGCCACCATCAGATCGGCCTGCCCGAGGCGCATCCGATCGACATCGCCTTGCAGTCGTTTCTGCTGATGGCGATGTGCCCGACCAGCGAGACGAGTGGCCGCTCGGGAGCGGCCGTGCTGCAGTTGCCCGGCCTGACCCTGATGCCGGGCAACGACGCGGCAGTTGCGGGGCCTTGACATCAGGCAGGGGCGATGCCGACTGTACCGATGGCAGCCGGCCCTGCTCCTGCGAGAGTGAGGAGGACGCCCTTGATTCGGGCGGCAAGACAGTCGGAGCTCAGCGACCTGGCTCGGCTTGAGGTCCAGGCTGGCCAGCTCTTCCATTCGGTTGGCATGTCCGAAATAGCTGACCATGCCGTGGATCGACAGGCCCTGCGGCGACGTCAGCGGCAAGGGCTGATCTGGGTTGCCGAGGAAGGCGACCGGACGGTTGGCTACGCCATTGCGGCAGTGCTGGACGGCAACGCCCACATCGAGCAGGTGTCGGTAGCGCCCCCACACGCTCGGCGCGGGATTGGTCGGCGGCTCATCGCACACGTCGAGGGATGGGGGAGGCGTCATGGTCGTCCAGCGACAACCCTGACCACCTTCCGCGATGTGCCCTGGAACGGCCCCTACTACCGGAGGCTTGGGTATCGGGAACTGCCCACCGCGGAGCTTGGCCGCGAGCTGACCGCCACCATGCGACACGAAGCGGCGCTGCCGGGCATGGATTCATCGCTCCGGTGCGCAATGATCAAAGCTAACGGGGGAGCGCCTTGACCTGGTGGACCAGCGCCTGCCGCTGAACCAGCACGCAGGGGGTGGTGGAGCACACGCCGGTTGGTGGGTGCCGGGCACCGGAGGACAGCTGTTTGCCCCAGGCGCGTACGCGTCAGATGCCGGCGGTGACAGGGTAGTGATCCGCATAGTCGGTGTAGCAGTAGCGGACGAACCAGCTCGTCACGCACCACTTCGGTGCCTCGACGGCTAAGGTCTCGTTGTCGCCAGCACCGTTCCGCACGTGGCCGTTGCGTTGCAGGATGTAGTCGAGTTGCTGGCGGCTGTCTTGGTCGTCGTTGTAGTCGGCCACGTCATTGCGCTGCGCGTCCCACGAGTACGGATGGCCGGTGAACGTGGCATCGCTGACATCGAGCCGGGTCAGCATGCTGTCGTACTCGGTGGAGTAGCGATCAACGTTGAGGTCGCCGGCGACGACGACCTGTTCGTCCGCTGGGATTTGGCGAGTGTCCAGGAAGGCGTCGAGTTCGTCGAACTGGGCTGCCCGTACCCGGGCCCCGGTGTCGTCGGCGCAGCCGGTGTCGGCTGCCTGCGCATGAGTGCCCACCACATGGACGGGTTCGCCGTTGACGTTGAGCTGCGCGTAGACGAAGCCCTTGTTGGAAAGCCAGTCCGCGCCGCAGCCGTCCGCGTAGACGTACTGGATCTTTTCCAGGATGGGCCACCGGCTCAGGATGGTAACTCCGCCATCCTCTGGGATCGCGCTGGAGTATGAGCCCAGAGTGGCGTCCCAGCCGGACCTCGACCGGCCGAGAACCGGGGTTTGGTGAGGATACTGCGCAGCCAGCTGGTCTTTGAGCTGGTCGGATGCCTCGTTGTCGAACAGTTCCTGCAGGATGACGACATCTTGGCCAGTGATGTGGTCGGCCTCGGCGATCAGGTTGGCGCGCGTGACCTGCCCCCAGTTTGGGAAGAGCGACTGGGGCAGGAGCATGACGTTGTGGGTCAGGACCTGCAGCGGTGCCGGAGCGGCGGCGGCAGGGGCGGTGGGGGCGAGCGAACCGGTCGCGGTGAGAACAGCGGCGAGCAGTAGAATCAGCGGTCTCCTCATGGCCATCCATGATGGCCGTTCCGGTCGACCGACTTCAATTGCTCGAAGGTTTTCAGTGGCTGAACATGTTCACCGTCGTGCAGCTACTGGGCCGGGTTGGGTCAGCGGTATCCGGTCGTGTCGGCGGGCTTGCCGACGTCCTGCACCTCGACCAGGTATCGCCAGGCGTCGGGCTGACTCCCGTCAAGGTCGGTGAAGCCGTAGCCCTTCGCCAACTCCCCGCTGGAGAGCGACCTGCCATGCCAACGGGACACCTCCGGGTCTTGTGCCAGGGCCGCCACGGCGCGGCCGACATAGGCCGGGCTTTCGGAGATTGCGAAGTGGGGCTCGACCGCGAGTGCGTCGCGCCAGCTCTGCTCGGTCACACCGAAGCTGTCCAACATGTCCTCGGACCGCAACCATCCGGGCGTGAGTAGCACTGACGTCGCGTCATGCGATCGGAGTTCGTGCGCCAGGGCGAACGCCATCCGGCTCACGGCGCCCTTGGCGAGATCGTAGAAGAACGAGTTGCGGTAGGTGGCGGCGTTGTACTCGTCTGTCCCGTCGGTCATCTCGACGACCAGCCCGCCCGGGTTCCGGATGAGCAGGGGTAGCGCGAAGTGGCTGGTGATGGCGTGGGTTTCCACGGCGAGACGCAGCGTGTGTAGCCCGGCGTCCAGGTCTGACTCCCAGACCGTCTTGTTCCACTCCACCCGGGAGGTGCCCCAGATGTCATTGACGAGTACGTGGAGGGCGCCTTGCTCGGATTCGATCCGTGCGACCAGCTCGCGTACCTCGTCGGGGACAAGGTGGTCGACCTGTACCGCGATGCCGACCCCACCAGCGGCGCTGACCAGCTCGGCGGTTTCCTCAATGGTCTCCGATCGGTTCATCTCCGACCGTTGGGCGCGGGTTGACCTGCCGGTCACGTAGACCGTAGCCCCGGCCGCTCCGAGTTGGATGGCGGTTCCTCGCCCGGCGCCTCGGGTCCCTCCGGCGACAAGCGCCACCTTGCCGGTCAACAGCTTGGCCACGGGCCGTACCCTAGCGGAGAGCCGAGGCTCCCTGCTCGATTCTTTCCGGCCCAGGTAGTAGGTCCGTTGCTCCTGGTCGAGGTGTTCGATGGCCGCGCGCAGTAGGGTCCGGGGCATGGTGGCCGCGTGCCGGTCGAGGAATTCGAGCAGCCGCGCCCCCACCACGTTCGCGGCACCGAGGTCGACCAGGTCCCAGTTGTCGATCCGGTCGTGCCGGCGCAGGTAGAGGTCGTACAGCTCCGCCCGGCGCGTTGGTGGTCTTCTTCCGCGCGGCCCGCTTGGACATGATGCTGACCTCGCCGGCGCGTACCTCGTGGATCGGGCTGTCGAGTAGGAGATCGATCTCGCTGGGCGTCAGGTCGATGAATTCTTGGCCAGCGCGAAGACCTGACCCATTCGGACGCCCAGGAACGTGTCGCCCTCGGCGTGCCTGAAGTAGCGCTGAATTTTGCGGAGCTCCTCATCCGACTGGTACGCCTGCAACTTTTTGACGAACTCTTCGGCGCTGACATCCGGCATGGTGGCTCTCCGATCGACAGGCGATCATACCGATCCCTTGCGCCACGGAGGGTCGATCGACCAGGCGTGTCCCCGGGAGCCGTACCCCCGCGCACCTGCAGGAATGGGCGCGCGGGCTGGGCGGCCGTTCAGCTCGTGCCACCTCGCTGGCGCGCCTTCCACCTGCGAAGACATGCCGGGTCGGGCTTGACGGGGCAACAGGCGAAGGATATAACCAACTCGTTATGAAACAATCTGGTTATGCACTTGGTGGGCCTGAACGTCTCGACGTCACCTTCGCGGCCTTGGCGGACCCGACCCGGCGAGCGATCCTCGCCCGGCTCGCGCAGGGCGACGCGACGGTGAAGGAGATCGCCGCCCCGTTCCCGGTGAGTCAACCGGCGATCTCTCGGCACCTGAAGGTTTTGGAGAGCGCAGGGCTGATTTCCCGCGGACGGGTCGCCCAGCGCCGGCCGTGTCACCTCGAGGGGCGCCAGCTCCGGTTGGTCGTGGACTGGCTGGAGAACTACCGCACCTACTGGGCGGAGGCGTACGGGCATTTGGACGAACTGCTCGACGAACTTCAAGCCGGTGCCGATGTCCGCCAGTCGAGTGCCGGCCGGGAGGGGCAAGGGACATGACGGCGAAGACCCTGCGGGTGACCACACCGGCGCCGACCGACATCGTCCTGACCCGGGTGTTCAACGCGCCACGTCACCTCGTGTTCGACACGTTGACCAAGCCGGAGCTGCTCAAGCGGTGGTTCGGCGCGCGCGGTTGGCGCCTGGTCGAATGCGAGGTCGAGCTACGGGTCGGTGGCAGCTGGCGCTTCGTCTCGGTGGGGCCTGCTGGCCTGAAGATGGGCCAGCGCGGGGTGTACCGCGAGGTCCAGGCGCCGGACCGGCTCGTCTACACCGAGTCCTACGACGACCAGTGGGTGCCGGGCGAGTCCCTCGTCACCACCGTACTCACGGAGCGCGCCGGGTTGACCACGCTGAAGACCACCCTGCGCTACTCGTCGCCGGAGGTGCGCGACCTCGTGCTGGCCACTCCGATGGAGCGGGGCGTGGGGGAGAGCTACGACCGGCTCGACGAGGTGTTCGCGGCGCGGTGATGTGGGCCCCGGGACCACCAAGAATATGCCGGCGCCGGCGAACGCGTCCGGCCGTACAAGGGGTAGCGCGAGCGAGAGCGGGAGAAATGAACTGGACTCTGGAAGTGGTGCTGGTGCCGGTGGCGGACGTGGACCGCGCCAAGGAATTCTTCACCGAGAAGCTGGGCTTCCACCTGGATTTTGATTCTCGCGGTGACGGCGAGTTCGGCCCGGTGCAGCTGACCCCACCCGGCTCCGGGTGCTCGATCATCATCGGAAAGGGCATCAGTGAGATGGAGCCGGGGTCGCTGAAGGGGGTGCAGTTCGTGGTCGCGGACGTGCGGAAGGCCCGTCAACAGTTGGTGGAGCGGGGGGTCGGGGTTAGCGAGGTCCGAGTGGCCGGGCCGGAGGGCTTTCGCCCGGCTCAGGACGGCGACAGCCTGGACAATGTCGGCTTCATCGTTTTCGACGACCCGGACGGCAACAACTGGACAGTGCAACAAATTTCGTCTCGGGGATAGCGCGGCGTGGGGCGTGGGCGGTTCAAGTTGGGGCTTGGGGCTGGCATCGTGGAGCCATGTGTCGGAACATTCGCGTGCTCCACAACTTTGAACCGCCCGCCACCGACGATGAGATCGAGGCCGCCGCGGTCCAGTACGTGCGCAAGGTCAGTGGTGCGACCAGACCGTCTGCGGCAAATGAGGAGGCGTTCAACGAAGCCGTTCGGGCGGTCGCCGCGGCCACCCAGACCCTCCTGGGTGACCTGGTGACCAAGGCACCGCCCCGGGACCGTGCGGTGGAGGCCGCGAAGGCCAAGGCGCGTGCAGCCGAACGGTACGGGGACCGAGCAGCGGCGGGGCGGGGCTGACCGGGCCGCGGTCAGGCCGAGTCGTCACCTTCCTGTTCAGCGGAGAGCCGGTCGAGGATCGGTAGGAGTTGCTCCTCCTCGTAGTCGAGATGCGCCTCGACCGCGGCGGTGAGCCGGTCGACCTCGGTACGCACGTTCGCCCGGTCCACGTCGGCTGCCTCGACCACCTGCTGCAGTTGCTGGAGCAGCGCGTCCATCGCCGCATGTTCCTCCCGCAGCCGCCGTACCGTGTCGGCGAGCTCGGGATGGTGCTGGGCAACAACTGGGAGCAGCTGGTCGTCCTCGCTGCGATGGTGGTGACCGAGGCCGCCGCAGAGGGCGAGGCAGTTGATGCGCAGCTGCGCGCCGAGGTCGGTCCCCGGCCGTGCCAGCTCGCTGCGGATGACCGCCAACTCGCGGCGGAAGACGTCGTGAATCAGCTTCAGGCTGCTGCCCCAGGTGGCCCCGACCGGCCGGCCGCCGAGCGGCTTCAGCGCCACAACCGGTGGCGGCTCCGGGGCGAGGGAACGCTCCCGCCGCAGTACGGGGTCCAGCTCCGCCGCCCGGTCGAGCGCGGCGTCCCGTTCGTCCTCCTCGAGCCCCACCGCGTGTGCCTCGATCGTGAAGGCGTCGTTCTCCAGGGTCACCTGCGGCTCGGCGAGCAGGTCGTCGTACCAGTCCGGCTTCGTGCGAGTGCTGTCGGGCAGCGCGACGACCAGGATGCGTCGGTCTTCGTCGAGGAAGAACTCCACCCGGGTGGTACGCGGTGCCCCGGTTTCTCGGTTCGAGGTGGTGAGCAGGATGCTCCGCCGGTCTTCGGGAATCTTCGAGGTCTGTTCCTGTGGGGTGCGGAAACCCGTCATCTGGGTAGCGTGGTCGGACGGCAAAGGTGTACTCCATTCCTTGGGGGTGTCGTTCTTCGTCAGCGGCTACCAGCCCAGCCCTAGACGATGGCGGCCGGCCAGTGAAACGGTGCGGGCAGCACAAGTAGCCGGCTGGGGCCGGATGCGCTTGCGGAGGTGGCGCGGCGAGACGTGGGGAGAAGAAAGGCGCAGGCGACAGCAAGCAGAAGCGCGGTTGCTGTGCTGGCAAATAGCTGATCGCGGAGGGTGGGGCTCGGCCCCGCCGGGCGATCATGCCCAGGCCGGGAACCCTATTCGCTTCTGGCTTTTAGCCGACCCGGCAGTCATAGCGCGACGATAGCATAGGTAAATAGGTGGGTCTCACCCAAGGCTGTCGGCTGTACCGGCTGTGTCGGCTGTACCGGCTCGGCGGGCCACGTGACCGCTGCGGCCGCTCGCCGCGGAGGTAGCGGGCCGCAGGCGGTGGCCCGAACGCCGGGCCGCTGATCGAGGTGAGGCGCCCGGGGCGCCCGAATCAGGGGACCCATGCAACATTTCCAGAGGGAGGCGGGGTGGTCATAGTGTGAAGGTGCCTGCTAAGGGAGACTTCGCGCTCCCGGTCACGGACGCTTTCGTCACCCGGGTGCATCGGGGCGAACGTCGACGTCGAATTCTGCGCGGGGGTGTGGTCGGCGGCGCGATAGCCGCCACCGCCATCGCTACCGATGTCGCGGGTTCCCTGAGCGGGATCATCCAATCCGCTCCGCTCCGCTTCCGAACTCGGACACCGGCCCGTCGGTGGCCGCCGCGCCGACCATCGCTGCGGATCCGATTTATCGACTGGATGGGTCCCCGGCACCTATCTAGTTACTGCTCGGCTTGGGGTGTGGCCTTGGGCGTGGTTAGTTGGGGCGTTGCCAGTGGGTGTGGTCGGTGGGGTCGGTCGGTGGTGGTGTGGTGGGTGGTGTCCGGGGGGTGGTGTGGGTTGTGGGTGTGGTGGCGGCTCGCTGGCGGCGGTGTAGGAGGAGTAGTGCGGTGACTGTGATGAGGCCGAGGCCGAGGACAATGATTGCGATGATAGGGGCGGGTTGGAGGTTGTTGTTTGTGGGTTCTGACTCGCGGGCGCGGAGGAGGGCTGGGTCGCTTGGGGGTAGTGGGCGGGGAGATTGGGTTTGGGCGGTGCGGCCGTCCGGTTCGCCGGTGAGGGCG
>NZ_JCANTD010000029.1:0-66356 GCF_059570675.1 Salinispora goodfellowii
CCGTCGCCACCGACGACACCGTCGCCACCGACGACACCGTCGCCACCGACGACACCGTCGCCACCGACGACACCGTCGCCACCGACGAGGCCACCACCACCAGCGACGACGCCACCAACGAAAACGGCGCCGCCAGCTGGAACCAGAGCGGCGCCGTCAGTGGGGACGCCACCGTCGGCGCACCAGCCGCCGGGTGGACGGCTCCTGCCGAGATGGCACCGGCCGCCGAAGGCGCGGAGCACAAGCACTTTCCGCACCGCAACACCACGGACGGCGCTGGCGTCCTGGTGCAGGCAGGCGGCACCGCTGATTTTGAGAAGTCCTACCTGGAGCACAACCTCGCCGGTGGCGTCGGAGGTGGGATCGCCAACTTCGGCAAGACCAGCCTCTACCACACGACACTGATCAAGAATGACGCCTTCCACTACGGCGGCGGCATCTTCAACGGCGGCGTCCTGCGGGTCTCCTCGTCCCGGGTGATGGAAAACGGCGCTGTCATCGGCGGTGGTGGTATCGCCAACGGCGCAGCGTTCCTGGACCGCAAGGACATCAAGGCCGGGATGGTCTCGGTCGAGAAGGCCGAGGTCACCGGTAACGATGCCCTTGGCTTCGGCGGCGGTCTGTTCGACCTCGGCGGCGACATGACCGTCAAGCAGACGATGGTTTCCCGGAACCTGGCGCTGCTCGCCGGGGGCGGAATCGCCGCGGCCGAGCGAGGCAACCTCTACCTGCAGGAGGCGCAGGTCGCCAACAACGGCACCGTCGGTGACGGTGGTGGCCTCGCGCTGGCGCTTGGCGTGATTGCCAACGTCGACAAGAGCAACATCATGGACAACAAGGCCGGCGTCTTCGGAGGCGGTGTGTTCAACCTCCTCAGCGCGGTCACCTTCCGGGACAGCTCAATCTCCGAAAACCTCGCCGGCTTCTCCGGCGGCGGGATCTTCAACGTCCTGGGCGACGTCGATCTGACTGCTTCCAAGGTGACGGAGAACCGCTCGACCTTCAAGCCGGGTGGTGTATTCAGCGCACTGGGGAAGGTCACGGTCGACAACAAGTCCGCGATCAAGGGCAATGACCCGACCAACTGCCAGGGCAGCCCCGAGCACATCGAGAACTGCTTCGGCTGATCGACCAGCTAGTCAGTCCGGTCCCCTCCGCGTCAGCGGAGGGGACCGGACCAATTTGTGCGTCGGGTCACCGCTGCACGAAGACCGCCACGCTGCGGGCCGGAACCGTGAACGTGCCACTGTCGGACGTGAACGAGGACGTTCGCAGGACTTCATCAGCGGAGGTACGCAGCACCGGGTGCAGCGCTATGTCCGCTCCGCGCAGGTCGGTGAGCTGTTGGGTAGCCGCCTGAGGGGTGGCGTTGAAGACCACCGTCACCGACTTCCACGGACCACCTAGCCCACGGCTGTCCAGCGTCATCGTCAGCACACCCGGCTGCTCTGCGGGGCCCGACCACGGGAACGCCACCCGTTGCTGCACCTGCTCTGCCGTCCGCAACCCGAACACCGGCGACGATGAGCGGATCCGAAGCAACTCGGTGTACCGGGTCCCGGCCAGGTCGATCGTCGCGCAGTCCGGCACCAACCCCGGGTCGGCAAGCAGGGGGCGAGCGTACGGCCACTTGTCCTTGTTGTCCTGCTCGGACGGGAGTCCGATGCCAAACCCGTTGCCCTGGGCGCAGTCCCATCGGATCTGGTTAAACCAGTCCCCAGAGTTGTACGAGTTGCGGTCCAGCGACTTCGACCGCAACCGCTCGCTGCCGGCGGTGACGAAGCCGGTGCCCTGCCCCAGCAGAGCGGTGCCGAGCGCGAGTACCTGCATCCGGGCTCGGTCTACCGCCGTGGTGTCTTCCGGCAGCTTGTAGGCCAACGCGTCGTAAAGGATCTCGTTGTCGTGCGCGTCCACGTAGGTGACCGATTCCCCCGGTGCGGCCGTGTAGCCGGCTGGCGACCCATTGTAGTCCACCTGCGCCCCGGTGACCTGCTCACCGGCGGTGTTGGTGAATCGGTAGTCACGCAGGTTGCCGGTGAGCCCAACTTTGATCAGGTCGTGCTGGTGCAGCAGGTGGGCGCGTTGCTGCGCCGCTGGCCCGTTCACCGGGTCGTGGTTGGGGTCGGTGTACAGCCCGGAGGCGAAGCCCTGTCGACGCGGGTTGGCGTCGAAGGGGCCGCCTCCGCGCACCGCGTCCCGGAGTCGGTCGTTGAAGGCGCCGATCCCGGTGCCGGCCAGGTTGGCCTGGGTCGCCTGAACGAACCGCGCGTCATCGGCTACCTCGCCGAAGTTCCAGCCCTCGCCGTAGAGCAGGATGCCCCGGCCGTTCACTCCGTCGCGGGCGAGGGTCAGCTCGTCGAGGGCGGCGCGGACGGCCAGCATGTTCGCCTTCGGATGATGCCCCATCAGGTCGAACCGGAAGCCATCTACCTTGTACTCCTTCGCCCAGGTAACCACTGAGTCGACCACGAGCTTGCCCATCATGGCGTGCTCGGGGGCGGTGTTGGCGCAGCAGGTTGAGGTGGCGACCGAGCCATCTGCCAGCAGCCGGTGGTAGTAGCCGGGAACCACCTGGTCCAGCACCGAGTTCGGGTCGGTGCCCGCCGCCGAGGTGTGGTTGTAGACGACGTCGAGCACCACCCGCAGCCCCGCGCCGTTCACCCCGGCGACCATCCGCCGGAACCCGGTGGTCCGCGCCGCCCCGGCCGGGTCAACGGCGTAGCCGCCCTCTGGCACGGTGTAGTGCAGCGGGTCGTACCCCCAGTTGTATCCGTCGGTGTCGGCGACCGCGGCGACGCATCGCTGCTGTTTGTCCGAGTCCGGCGGGAGCGCCGCCAGGTCGCAGGGGGGTTGCTGCTGGTCGGCGCGGCGTTCGGGGATCGTGGCGAAGTCGAATGCCGGGAGCAGGTGTAGGTGGGTCGTCCCGGCGTCGCCGAGCGCCTTCAGGTGTCGCATCCCGGCGGTGGCCGGGTCGGTGAAGGCACGGAACGTGCCGCGTCGCTCGGCCCGCACCGTGCTGTCCACGATCGAGAAGTCCCGTACCGACAGCTCGGAGATCTGCGCCTGGGTCGCCGGTACCGCCGCCGGCTTACGCAGGTGCGTCCAGCCCGGTGGCGCGAGCCGAGGATCGGCGAGATCGACGATCTGGCTGTGGGTGGAGTCGGGGGCGAGCGCCAGCGAGTACGGGTCGGTCACCGCCGCGGTGACCATCTGCTGCTCGGCCGGCTGCCACACCTCGACCTGGTAGCGGTAGTACTTCCCGGTCCAGGAGGGGGTTCCCCGCACCGACCACACGCCGGTGCGGTCGTCCCGTCCCATGGGGACTTGCCGCGGTCGCGACGTCGGTGTGTCGAACAACTGCAGTGCCACCGTACGGGCGGTGGGGGCCCAGACCGCGAGCGTCGGCGCCGCACCGGCGAAGGTGGGGCCGAGTCGCGCCCGGGTCGCCGAGGTGTAGACATCGTCGAGCACACCGGGGATCTGGACGCCGGTGGCGGCGCGGAGGATGCCCGCGGCGTCCCGCTCGGTCACCACGAGTTGTCCGCGCAGCGCCGCCGGCACCCCGGCCAGGTACTTTCGGTTCACGGTGAGGGCCTGGTACGCCCCCAGGTGCGGGAACCGCTCGCGCTGTTCCGCGGTCAGCCCGTGCCGCCGGGCCTGCAGCGGGATCGTCCGGTATGTCCCGGCGAGTTCGCCGTCAACCAGGGTCACCCCGCCGGCCGCGGCGGTCGCCAGGGCATACGTCGTACTGTCCGGGATTTCGGTCGGCCAGGCGAGGGTGCCGCGGTCGATCCAGTGCGCCTTCTGCGCGGTGAGGTCGAGGCCGGTGGTGGCCCCGGCTTCCGGTTGTTGGTGTCTACCGGCGGCGAGCAGTGTGGTGGCGAGGTGGTCGGCGGCCCACGGCTCGGCACCGGCCACTGCCGGCGTATCGGCATCGCCGGGCGGTTCGAGGTGAACGAGGGTGTTGGTGCCGGCGAGGGTGAGGGTCGCCAGCGAGGCGAGAGTGAGCAGCGCCTTGCGCGGGATCGGCGGGGGCTTCATCGACGGCCTTCCTCTGGTCGCTGATGAGCCGCACGCTAGCCGCCGTCGAAACTTTCTGCAATCCCTTGCAAGAATGGTCGAAATCCTGCAGGCAACGTGCACAAGGGTGAACCGGGCGCCGCCCTCACCCCGTAGCGCCGCCTGATATCGCCCCCGCGCCACGCAACGCCAGACCATGGAAGATCTCGTAACGGTCGGGGTCGGGCGGCAGGAACCAGTGGAAGCCCGCCTGGAGGAACACCACCACCAGGTTCGCCGCCACGATCACCAGAAACAGCCCGCAGACCACCTTTGACGGCCAACCGAACCGCACGCCCCGCGGTACCAGCGCGCGGGCGAAGATCAGACTCACCCCACAGAACAGCAACACCACGCAGAACGTAATAAATGCCCAGGTATACAGGTGTAGCCCAAAAACGGGCGACCCGTAGCCGGGGTCGGGCGGCACGATGTGCAGCAGGATCTGACGGACCGCGATGGCGGCACCGACGACGGCGGCGACGATACTCATCCCGTACCCCATGGCGTAGTCGGCGAGCCGCACATCGCCACGGCGGGTCCGCGCGATGATGTAGAGCGGCCCGAAGGCCACCAACATCATCGCCATCCGTTGCAGGATGCAGAGCGGGCACGGGAGATCGCCGGTCCCGAACTGCACCACGAACCCGCCGAGCAGCACTCCGCAGTAGGCGAGTACGAAGAGGTGCGCGAGCCAGAATCCCAGACGACCGGTCATAACACCCTCAATCAAAAGTTCAATGGCAGCTTCGCGCCCACGTGATAGTTGAAGAGCAGCAGGATGGCGCAGAGCGAAACCGTCCACGCGGCGAGGACGGTCCCACGCCCACTGCCCCGCACGATGAGCCAGCCGGCGACGAGGAGCACCGCGAAGAGAATTGTTGCCATTTATTCAAGATAGTGGTCAAATCAGGATTTTCGAGCTGGATTCAAGAACCAACTCGACCGTCGACCGAGCATCAACCCGAACCGGCTACGCCCCACCACCGCCGCACCCACCCGGCACGGGCGGCGCACCCGCTGGCCTCGCCCCGCACCCGCACCCGGGCCCGGGTTGCATGAATAGCAAGACGGACGTACGGTTTGTACCCGCAGCTAATGCAGGTAAGGGCCCCCTAAGCACCGCACCGCACCCGTCGGTGCGACAGACTGCTCAGGACTGCTCACGGCCACTGGTGTGAAGGAGTACGACGTGGCGAGCCTCGACACCTTCGGTGCAAAGACCCAGCTACGCGTCGGCGACGCGAGCTACGAGATTTTCCAGATCAACAAGGTGGAGGGGCACGACCGACTCCCCTACAGCCTGAAAATTCTCCTGGAGAACCTGCTCCGGACCGAAGACGGCGCGAACATCACCGCCGACCACATCCGACAGCTCGGCGCCTGGGAGCCGGCCGCCGACCCGAGCGTGGAGATCCAGTTCACCCCGGCGCGGGTGCTGATGCAGGACTTCACCGGCGTACCCTGCGTGGTTGACCTGGCCACCATGCGCGAGGCCGTGCGGGACCTGGGCGGCGACCCGACCCGGGTCAACCCACTCGCCCCGGCCGAGTTGGTCATCGACCACTCCGTCATCGCCGATCTGTTCGGCCGCGAGGACGCCTTCCAACGCAACGTGGAGCTGGAATACGAGCGCAACAAGGAGCGCTACCAGTTCCTGCGCTGGGGTCAGAGCGCCTTCAACGAGTTCAAGGTCGTCCCCCCGGGCACCGGCATCGTGCACCAGGTCAACATCGAATACCTCGCCCGCACGGTGATGGAGCGCAACGGCCAGGCCTACCCGGACACGGTGGTCGGCACCGACTCGCACACCACGATGGTCAACGGCCTCGGCGTCCTCGGCTGGGGCGTCGGCGGCATCGAGGCCGAGGCGGCGATGCTCGGCCAGCCGGTCAGCATGCTCATCCCGCGGGTCGTCGGATTCAAGCTCTCCGGGGAGATGCCGGCCGGCACCACCGCTACCGACCTGGTCCTGACCATCACCGAGATGCTGCGCAAGCACGGTGTGGTCGGCAAGTTCGTCGAGTTCTACGGCCCCGGCGTCAGCGCGGTGCCACTGGCCAACCGGGCCACCATCGGCAACATGTCGCCGGAGTACGGCTCCACCGTCGCGATCTTCCCGATCGACGCCGAAACCGTGCGCTACCTGGAGCTGACCGGGCGCGACCCGCAGCAGGTCGCGCTCGTCGAGGCGTACGCGAAGGAACAGGGCCTCTGGCACGACCCGGCCGCGGAGCCGAACTACTCGGAGCGGCTGGAGCTGGACCTGGGCAGCATCGAGCCGTCGCTCGCCGGCCCGAAGCGGCCCCAGGACCGGGTGCCGCTGGGCAACGCCAAGACCTTGTTCCGGGCCGCCCTCACCGACTACGTCGCCGTGGACGTGGCCGGCGGCGAGCCGGAGCAGGGCATCAGCGGCCCCGCCGACGAGGCCAGCGCCGAGTCCTTCCCGGCCAGTGATGCTCCCGCCAACGAGGTCACCGACCCCGCTGACGCCCCGCGTGACCTGGTCACCGCGGCGGTGGGCTCCGGCGGCCGGGCCACCGACCCGATCCGGGTCACCGGCGCCGACGGCACCGAGTTCGAGCTGGACCACGGTGCGGTGGTGATCGCTGCCATCACCTCCTGCACCAACACCTCCAACCCGCAGGTGATGATCGGCGCCGCGCTGCTGGCTCGCAACGCCGTGGAGCGGGGCCTGGCCCGCAAGCCGTGGGTGAAGACCACCCTCGCCCCGGGCTCGAAGGTCGTCATGGACTACTACGAGCGGGCCGGCCTCACCCCGTACCTGGAGAAGCTCGGCTTCCACCTGGTCGGTTACGGCTGCACCACCTGCATCGGCAACTCCGGCCCGCTGCCGGAGGAGATCTCCGCGGCGGTGAACGAGAAGGACCTCTCGGTCGTGTCGGTGCTCTCCGGCAACCGCAACTTCGAGGGCCGGATCAACCCGGACGTCAAGATGAACTACCTGGCGTCCCCGCCGCTGGTGGTCGCGTACGCGCTCGCCGGCACGATGGACATCGACCTGGCCAACGAGCCGATCGGCGAGGACGCCCAGGGGACCCCGGTGTTCCTGCGCGACATCTGGCCGAGCAGCACCGAGATCCAGGAGATCATCGCCGCCGCGATCGGCGCCGGCGGCTTCAGCTCGGCGTACGCGGACGTCTTCGCCGGTGACGAGCGGTGGCAGTCGCTGCCGACGCCGACCGGCGACACCTTCTCCTGGGAGGGCGAGTCGACCTACGTCCGCAAGCCCCCGTACTTCGAGGGCATGCAGCGCGAGCCGGCGCCGGTCCGCGACATCGGGGCGGCGCGGGTCCTGGCCAAGCTCGGCGACTCGGTAACCACCGACCACATCTCGCCCGCCGGTGCGATCAAGGCCGACTCTCCCGCGGGTCGGTACCTCGCCGAGCACGGCGTGCCGCGACACGAGTTCAACTCGTACGGCTCCCGCCGGGGCAACCACGAGGTGATGATTCGGGGCACCTTCGCCAACATCCGGCTGCGTAACCAGCTTCGGGTGCCCGGTGCCGACTCCGCTGCCGGGGCCGCGCTGCCGGAGGGCGGCTTCACGGTCAACCACCTGACCGGCGCGCAGAGCACCATCTACGACGCCGCGGTGGCCTACCAGGAGGCGGGGATCCCGCTGATCGTCCTGGCCGGCAAGGAGTACGGTTCGGGCTCGTCCCGGGACTGGGCCGCCAAGGGCACGATGCTGCTGGGCGTCAAGGCGGTCATCGCCGAGTCGTACGAGCGGATCCACCGCTCCAACCTGATCGGCATGGGCGTCCTGCCGCTGCAGTTCCCGGCCGGCGAGACCGCCGAGTCGCTGGGCCTGTGCGGCACCGAGTCCTTCGCCGTCACCGGAGTCACCGCCCTCAACGAGGGCGACACCCCGCGGACCGTCCAGGTGACCACCGACACCGGGGTCGAGTTCGACGCGGTGGTCCGCATCGACACGCCAGGAGAGGCGGACTACTTCCGGCACGGCGGCATCCTGCAGTACGTGCTGCGCCGGATGATCGGCTGAAGCGGTAACGGACGGGGCCCCCACGCCGGTGGGGGCCCCGTCCCGTTTCCACCTGGCGGGTCGGGCCGGGTTACCTACCCGAAGCGGCTGACGGGGCGTTGCCCCGAGCCAGCAGCCCGATCCCGGATGTGATCTCGCCATGCTGTGCCAGGCTCGTGGTCATGGACGACAAGACCATCCTGAACCGCATCTCCGCGCTGGTTGACGAGGAACACCAGCTCCGCGCCGCGGCCCAGGCCGATGAGGAGGGCACCGACGACGAGAGCCGCGACCGGCTCCGGGATCTGTCGGCGTCGCTGGACCAGTGCTGGGACCTGCTGCGCCGGCGGCGGGCCGCCCGCTCCACCCACGGGGACCCGGACGCCCAGGGCGTACGTCCGGCACCGGAGGTGGCGCGCTACCTCCAGTAGGCCCCGGCTGGAGGAGTGCGTCAACGCAGGCCCGCCTCCCGGAGCAGGTGTTCGGTGAGGGCGAGCGGTTCTGCCTGCTCCGCCGGCAGGCCACGGGCGACGAACCAGGTGGCGACGACCCGGACGTCTCGGGCCAGGTACTCCGGCCCCTGCGGATTGGTGACCAGATCCACGACCTGCGGCAGGTCGATAAGCACCAGCCGCCCCTCGTGCACCAGCAGGTTGTAGGGCGACAGGTCACCGTGGGCGTGGCCAGCCCGAGCGAGTACCACCAGCGCCTCGACGAGTTGTCCCCACAGGTCACGCAGGTCGGCCTCCGCCGGCCGCAGCTGCGCCAGCCGCGGGGCGGCCCGCCCCTCGTCGCCGTCACCAAGAAACTCCAGCATCAGCTCGGTGCCGCGGAGCTGGACCGGGTAGGGCACGGCGATCGTGCCGTACCGGGCACCGATCTCCCAGAGGCGGCCGAGCACGGCGAACTCCGCCGCCGCCCACTGCCCCGCGATCATCTGCCGGCCGAACGCGCTTCGCCGGGTCATCGCCCGCATCTCCCGGGAGCGTCGCACGCGCCGCCCCTCCAGATATCCCGCGTCCCGGTGGAAGAGCCGATGGTCGGCAGCTCGGTATCGCTTCGCCGCGAGCAGGCAGGACCGATCGGTGTCGGGCACGGCGCGGCGGACGAGGTGGACGTCTGCCTCCTTGCCGGTCTTGAGTACGCCCAGTTCGGTGTCCTTGGCGGCCAGCTCCGTTACCAGCCAGGCGGGGTACGGCTGGGGGCCCCGGATCGCGTCGTCCCAGGACGACCAGGGCTGGGCGTCCGGCAGCGGGTCGGAGTCAGCGGGCTGCGGCCCGGCTCTCCACCCGCGCTTAATGAAGCGTGGTTCGTCATCGTCGAAGCGGCGTCTGCCGCGGGTCCGGCGTTCCGGCACCGGAGAGTCGTGATCGCGCACTGCGGTGAGTTCCCTCGGTCGAGGTCAATGGAGACAGCGAAAAGTGACCTGTGTAGACGGCCATGACCGACCTCCTCTCCTCGACCGGGCCACTCGCCCGGGTGCGCCGTGCGGTCCCATGCTCGCCGTCGGATCACGGCACGGCAACCGGTATTACGCCGCGAGCACCGCGGCGAGGGCGGCGATCAGACCATCGACCGTGAAGGTGGGGGCGAACCGTCCGTCGGTCCAGGTGCGTCCCCGGTGCAGCCAGACGCTGGGCAGCCCCACGGCCGCGGCACCGCCGATATCCGCCTCCGGGCCGTCACCGACCACCCAGGCCCCGCGCAGCGGCATCCGGACCCGCTGCGCGGCCAGTGCGAAGATTCGCGGGTTCGGTTTGCTGACCCCGGCCGCCTCGGAGATCACCCAGTCGGCCAGGTAGCGGTCCAGCCCGGTCCGCCGGATCTTCTCCTCCTGCTGCCGTACCGCCCCGTTGCAGACCACCACCGGCATCCACCCGGCATCGCCGACGATCCGCAGCGCGCACGCCACCAGTGGATCAAGTCGGGTCTCGGCGAGCGCCCCCTCGTGCAGCTCCTCCACCAGGTCGACCGAGCGGACCGCCAGCGAGTAGCGGTTACGGATCGCATCGGCCATATCCCATCGATCGGTCAACCCGTCCGCGTCGACGGAGAGCAGCCAATGGAGGTCACCTGGCGGCGCACCGATCTTGACCAGGAAGCGCTCGCCCCAGGATCGGAACACATTCTCTCGATCGAGCAGGGTGTTATCCAGGTCAAGAAGGAGCAGCGGCACTCCGGCACCCTACAGGGACGGAGGTGTCCGCTCGACAGCACCAAGCAGCCAAATGTCCAGAAATTCGTGGCAAACGGATTAAGCGCTGGTAGGAGGTTTGGCCGCCGGAGGCGGACTCGGGGTTGCCGGCACACGAGCCAGCCGATCGGTCTCCTCCGCCGCGCGGACCGAGCCGACCGGCCACACCGCAAGCCGTACGTACGGTTTGCAGGACGCCGAGTGGTTTGACACGATCGACCCGTGCCCAGAGTAAGTCAGGACCAACTCGACGCGCGCCGGCAGGAGATCCTCACCGCCGCCCGGGTCTGCTTCGCCCGCCACGGGTACGAGGGCGCCACCGTGCGCCGCCTGGAGGAGGCGACCGGGCTGTCCCGCGGAGCGATCTTCCACCACTTCCGCGACAAGGACTCCCTCTTCCTCGCCGTGGCCGAGGACGATGCGGCGGCGATGGTCGAAACTGTCGCCCGCAATGGCCTGGTGCAGGTCATGCGCGATCTGCTGGCCCGGGCCGCCTCCCCCGACACGACGGGCTGGCTGGGCAGCCAACTGGAGGTATCGCGCCGGCTCCGCACCGATCCCGCGTTCGCCCGGCGGTGGACCGAACGGTCCGCGGCGATCGCCGAAGCCACCCGGGACCGCCTACTCCGCCAGCGCGAGGCGGGCGTCCTACGCGACGACGTCCCGCTCGATGTGCTCGCCCAGTTCCTGAAGCTGGCGTACGACGGTCTGGTCCTACACCTGGCGATGGGCCGCCCCGCCGACGACCTCGGGCCGGTACTGAACCTGGTCGAGGAGGCCGTCCGCCGGCGTTGACCATCCCCGCCCAGACCGGCTTTGGCGGCCCTCCCCTCGGTTGGCAACGGTGACCCACAATGGGCTTCATCCCCCACGACAGGAGTGTCCGATGGTCCTCCTCGCCGCCCCCAGCAACACCTGGGGCATTCCCGGCCCGGTCTTCCTCGGGCTGTACCTGGTGACCGCCGCCGTTCTCGTCGCCATCGCACTCCGACGTCGAAACGAGGTCCTGAACGGTTCGGCGTACGACGCGAACCTGCTCGGCCCCCAGCAGGTCGCCTACCTCCACGGTGGTACGCAGCTGGCGGTCTGGACAGCTCTCGCGGGGCTCCGCAGCGCTGGTGCGATCCACGTGGGCCCGGACCGACGGTTGACCGCCAGCGACTCGCTGTCCATCGGCAGCACTTCGTTGGACCAGGCCATCCACCTCGCCGCCAGCCGGGGCCTACGCGCCCAGGAACTCAGCCGAGACCGAGGGGTGCGACACGCCGTCCACCAGCTCCGCGCCGACCTGGCGCGACACGGCTTGGCGCTCTCCGCCGAGCAGCGGGCTGCCCTGCGCGACACGGCACTGCTACCCACCGGCCTGTTCGCAGTCGGCATGCTGCGGCTCGGGGCCGGTCTGGCGAACGAACGTCCCATCGGCTGGCTGATCCTGACCCAGGTCGCGCTGCTGGCCGTGATAGTTCTGCTCTTCCGGCGTCCATGGCGCACCCGCACCGCCGACCGAGTTCTACGCCGGCTACGCCACCGGCACACGCACCTGGCACCCCACCACAATCCGGCCTATGCCACCTATGGCGCCGCCGGGGCGGCGATGGGCGTCGCCCTCTTCGGCACGGCCGCCCTGTGGGCCATGGATCCCGGCTTCGCCGAGCAGGCGCAGATCCAGCAACAGTTTCTGGCTGGTGGGACGGCAGCCGGCGGGGGCGGGACCGCCGGAGCAGGTAGCGGTGATGGCGGTGGCGGCGGCTGTGGCGGTGGCGGTGGATGCGGCGGATGACCGGTCCGGTCGGAGTGGGCATCGGATGGCGGCCCGAGATCGCTGGCTTCGTCGCCGGACTCCCCGGGCTACCTTTCGTCGAGGTGATCGCCGAATCGGTGCCGGCCGCCGGTCCGCTGCCGGCTGAGCTCACCGCGCTGCGGGAACGCGGCGTGGCCGTCGTGCCGCACGGGGTGCGGCTCTCCCTCGGCAGCGCCGAACCGGTCGATTCGGCCCGGGTAGCTCACCTGGTCGCGGTGGCTGAGCTGACCGACGCGGCGCTGGTGAGCGAGCACATCGCCTTCGTCCGGGCCGGCGGGTTGGAGGCTGGTCACCTGCTGCCCCTACCGCGCAGCAGGGAGGCGGTGACGGCGGTCTGCGCCAACGTCGCCCGCGCCCAGGCCGAACTGCCGGTGCCGATCGCGCTGGAGCCGATCGCCGCGCTCTTCGACTGGCCCGACGACGAACTGGACGAGGCGGCGTTCCTCACCGAGATCCTGGACCGCACCGGCGCCCACCTGCTGCTCGACATCGCCAACGTCTACGCCAACGCCCGCAACCGCGGCGCCGACCCGCTCGACCTGCTGGACCGGCTGCCGCTGGAACGGGTCGCGTACGCGCACGTGGCCGGCGGGGCCGAACAGGACGGTTACTACCACGACACCCACACCAGCCCAGTGTCCCGGCCGGTACTCGACCTGGTGGGTGAGCTGTGCGCTCGTCACAGACCGCCGGCCCTGCTGCTGGAGCGGGACGGAAACTACCCCCCGGCCGCTGCCCTCCGCGCCGAGTTGGACGCGCTCGCCGCCGTCGGTGGTCTGCCGGTGATCACATGAACCCCACCAGCCCGGCGAACGTACCGGCGACGCAGCCCACCGGCCCGACGGAGACCACGCTGGCCGCCCGGCAGGCCGCCCTCGTCGCCGCTCTGGTGGCCGGCGCCCCGCCGCCACCAGGTTTCGCTCCGGAAGCGCTGGCCGCCACGCGGACCGCCCTGCTGCGTAAGCGGGCCGGCGAGGTGGCCCGGTGCTGGCCACTGCTCGCCACCGGCCTGCATCCACGGTGGCTGGAGGTGTTCCAGCAGTGGGCTGCCGGGCGACCGCCCACCGGTGCCCTGCGCGACGGTTGGGAGCTGGCCCACTACCTACACGGCGCCGGCGAGCTGCCGCCGTTGGGGGCGGACGAGCTGGCCTGCTGGCAGGCCGGGTACCACGACCCGGAGCCGGGGCGCCCGCCCCGGCCACGCCGGCTGCTGTCCTGGGGGCGGGTCGGCGGCGCCGTAGCGATTCAGTTCGCCGGGCGGGTGCGCCTCCTGCGCCCCGCCCGCCGCCGAACCTAGCTCGCCCCACCCGCCGGCGCCGAATACGGCAGGATCAGGGCATGGAGCTCGGCTTGAACGACCGCGTGTACGTGCTCACCGGCGCTTCCCGGGGCCTCGGCTATGCGACCGCCGAGGCGCTCGTCGCCGACGGGGCGCGCGTCGTCCTCGCCGCCCGGGACGCTGCGGCGGTGACCGCCGCCGCCCACCGCCTCGGTGGCCCCGCGTGCGCCGTCGGCGTGACCGCTGACCTGGCCGACCCGGAGCTGCCCGAACGGCTGACGGCGACCGCCCGGGAGGCGTTCGGGCGGCTGGATGGCGCGCTGGTCTCGGTCGGCGGCCCACCGCCGGGTAGCGCGGCCACCGTGAGCGACGAGCAGTGGCGCAGCTCCTTCGAAACGATCTTCCTCGGCACCGTCCGGATGGCCCGAACCGTCGCCGCCGCGCTGCCCGACGGCGGGGCGATCGGGCTGGTGCTGTCCATCACGGTGCGGGCGCCGCTAGCCGGCCTGGGCATCTCCAACGGCCTCCGGCCCGGCCTGGCCGGGGTCGCCAAGGACCTGGCCGACGAGTACGGCCCCCAGGGCGTCCGGGTGGTGGGGCTGCTGCCGGGGCGGATGCTGACCGACCGGAACGCGCAGCTCCTCGCCGCCGCCGGGGATCCCGAACAGGCCCGCGCCACGGCGGAGGCGGAGATCCCGCTCCGCCGGCTGGGCGAGCCGGCGGAGTTCGGCCGGGTGGCGGCGTTCGTGCTCTCCCCCGCCGCCAGCTACCTGACCGGAATCACGCTACCGGTGGACGGCGGCGCGCTGCGCGGGCTGTAGTCATCCAGTCCCACAGCAGACATCGGTCGGGGCCAGCTCTGGCTAGTTGGCGGCGGCCGGCGGCAGCGCCTCCTCGGTGACGTAGGAGCGCATCGGCAGCGTCACCGGTTCCGGCCCGGTCGCGTCCTGGTACGGCGTCGGCGAGTCGGCGACCGCGAACTGCGTCCGGTACAGCTCGGCGTAGAGCCCGCCCAGGACGACCAGCTCCTCATGTCGCCCCCGCTCGACGATCCGCCCCTGATCGAGTACGAGAATCTGGTCGGCCGCTCGCACCGTGGAGAGCCGGTGCGCGATGACCAGCGCGGTCCGCCCCGTCAACGCCACCGAGAGCGCCTGCTGCACCGCCGCCTCGCTTTCCGAGTCCAGATGCGCGGTGGCCTCGTCGAGGATCACGATCGAGGGTGCTTTGAGTAGCACCCGGGCGATCGCGATGCGTTGCTTCTCCCCGCCGGAGAAGCGATAGCCGCGCTCACCCACCACCGTGTCCAGGCCGTCGGGCAACGCCCGCACGAGGTCCGCCACCTGCGCACCGGCGAGGGCAGCCCAGAGTTCGTCGTCGGTGGCCGCCGGCTTGGCGTACCGCAGGTTCTCGGCGATGGTCTCGTGGAACAGGTGTGAGTCCTGGGTGACCACACCGATCTCGTCGCGCAGGGAGTCCAGGCTGGCCTCCCGGACATCAACCCCGCCGACGAGTACCTGGCCCTCGGTAACGTCGTAGAGCCGAGAGATCAACATGGACAGGGTTGACTTGCCCGCGCCGGAGGGCCCGACCAAGGCGACCATCTGCCCCGGATGGACGGTGAACGACACGCCCCGGAGCACCGGCTCGGTGGCCGTCCGGTCGAGGGCGGCGACCTCCTCCAGCGAGGCCAGCGAGATCTCGGCGGCGCTCGGATACCGGAAACGCACCGACCGGAACTCGACCCGACCGTCGCCCCGCGGCACGGTGACGGCAGCGGCCTGCTCGGTGATGGCGGGTTGTAGGTCGAGCACCTCGTAGACCCGGTCGAACGAGACCAACGCGCTCATCACGTCAACCCGTACGTTGGACAGCGCGGTGAGTGGGCCGTAGAGCCGGGTGAGCAGTAGCGCGAGCGTGACGACGGTGCCGGCACTGACGCTGCCGGTGACTGCCAGCCACCCGCCCAGCCCGTAGGTGAGCGCCTGCGCAAGCGAGGCGACCAGCAGCATCGCCACGAAGAAGGTCCGCGAGTACATCGCGGACTGGATGCCGATGTCGCGGACCCGCTCGGCCCGCGCGGCGAACCGGCGGGCCTCGTTGTCGGGCTGGCCGAAGAGCTTGACCAGCAGTGCTCCGGAGGCGCCGAAGCGCTCGGTCATCGTCGCGTTCATCTTCGCGTCGAGGTTGTAGGACTCGCGGGTGATCTCGGCGAGGCGCCGCCCGACCCGGCGGGCTGGAATGATGAACACCGGCAGCAGCACCAGCGACAGTGCGGTGATCTGCCACGAAAGGGTGAACATCACCGCCGCGGTGAGTACCAGCTGGATGACGTTGCTGACCACCCCGGACAGGGTCGAGGTGAACGCCCGCTGGGCCCCGAGCACGTCGTTGTTGAGTCGACTGACCAGCGCGCCGGTCTGGGTCCGGGTGAAGAACTGCAACGGCATCCGCTGGACGTGGTCATAAACCCGGGTCCGCAGGTCGAAAATGATGCCCTCACCGATGCGGGCCGAGTACCACCGCTGGGCGAGCGAGAGCAGCGCATCTGCCACCGCGAGCGCGGCGATCACCAACGCCAGCCGAACGACCAGGGTGGATGCCTCGGTGCCGCCCCGCGTGATGGCATCGATCACCTTGCCGGCGAGCACCGGGGTGGCGACCCCGATCATCGCGGCCAGCACGACGGTGGCCAGGAAGACGACGATGTCCCGCCGGTACGGTTGGGCGAAGCCGACGATCCGACGCGCCACCCCGCGCTGGAGCCGGTGCGCCGAGATCTCGTCGTGGCTCCGCATCGACCGGAGCATGCTCCAGCCGCCCATGCCGCCGCCGGACATCGGATTGGACACGCTCACCTCCGGGTCGTCGGGCCGACCACAACCTCAGGGGTCGATTCTCCCGACGCCTGTGACAACCCGATTCGTAACCCGAATCTTCCCGTACGGCCCTTACTACTCTCCCCGGCCGGCGAGTTCCCGCAGCCGCCGGGTCTGCGCCTCCCGTTCGGCCCGTTCCTGCTCGGCGGGGGTGCGGCCGGACGCGCCGGCGAGCAACGCCTTGATCTCCACGACCGCGTCCCGGTCATTGGCGAGCAGCCCCGCCGTGAGGTCGCTGACCGCGCCGGCCAGTTCCCCGGTCGGCACAACCAGGGTTGCCAGCCCGATCCGGTCCGCCTCGGCGGCGTCCAACCGCCGCCCGGTGGCACAGAGCTCCAGGGCGCGCGAGTAGCCCACGAGCTCGACCAGACGCTTGGTGCCGGCCAGGTCGGGGACCAGGCCGAGCGTCACCTCGGCCATGGAGAACCGGACATCCTCGGCGAGAACCCGCAGGTCACAGGCGAGCGCCAGCTGAAAGCCGGCGCCGATCGCGTGCCCCTGCACCGCCGCGATCGACACCAGATCAGGGCGGTGCAGCCAGGTGAAGGCGTCCTGAAGCTCGGCGATCCGGTCCGCGCACTCCTGCTCGGGCAGGGTGGACAGCTCGGCGAAGGAACCCGGCCCAGAGGCACCCGCCACAGAGAGGTCAAGGCCAGCGGAGAAGGCCCGGCCCGCACCGCGGACGACCACGACGCGCACGTCACCGGGAAGCTTCCGGGAGAAGTCGCGCAGCGCCTGCCACATCGCCGGGGTCTGCGCGTTGAGCACGTCGGGCCGAGCCAGCGTGACCGTGGCCACCGCCCCGTCACACTCCAGCCGGACCCCGGTCGCCTCGGCAGTCACCGGACGGCCCGGGGAACGGTGCTGATGGGTGACGCCGCTCGATGGCTCACGCCTTCTTGCGACGCCGGGCGCCGCCGCGCTGCCGCAGCTGCACCCCGGACTCGGTGAGCACCCGGTGGATGAATCCGTAGGAACGGCCGGTCGAGGCCGCGAGCGCACGGATGCTCTCCCCCGAGGTGTACCGCTTGACCAGGTCCTTGGCGAGCGTCTGACGCTCGGCCCCGACGATCCGGCGACCCTTCTCAGTGCTGGTGGCTGTGCCAGTGGCTGCCATGCTGTGTCCTCACGTCCCAGACTGTGCGGTTCGGATACGGTCCCACCTATTAGACCGCCTCGAACGATCATGCGCCAGATATCAACTATTCGCCAACCGACACGCTATGTAATGTCGGCTTCCCGATAGGACCGAACCGGGGCCCACGATCGGTCAGGCCAGCTCGACCAGCTCCAGGAGGTCGTCGCTCCAGGCGTCCTCGTCCCCGTCGGGCAACAGGATGGCCCGATCCGGCTTGAGCGCGGTCACCGCGCCCGGATCGTGGGTGACCAGCACAATCGCACCGGGGTAGCGGGCGATGGCGTCCAGCACCTGCTCCCGGCTGACCGGGTCGAGGTTGTTCGTCGGCTCGTCCAGCAGCAACACGTTCGCACCGGAGCAGACCAGCGTAGCCAGGGCCAGCCGAGTCTTCTCCCCGCCGGAGAGCACCCCGGCGGGTTTCTCCACGTCCTCCCCGGAGAAGAGGAACGCACCGAGGATCCGGCGCAGATCGGTGTCACTCTGCTCCGGCGCGGCGCTGCGCATGTGTTCCAGGATCGTCCGCTGGACGTCCAGGGTCTCGTGCTCCTGGGCGTAGTAGCCCAGCCGGAGGCCGTGTCCGGGCCGCACCTCGCCGGTGTCCGGTTCCAGCAGGCCACCGAGGATCCGCAGCAGGGTGGTCTTGCCGGCGCCGTTGAGGCCGAGGATCGCCACCCGGGAGCCGCGATCGACCGCGACATCCACATCGGTAAAGATCTCCAACGACCCGTACGACTTCGACAGTTCACTCGCGGTCAGCGGGGTACGGCCGCACGCCGCAGGCGTGGGGAAGCGCACCTTCGCCACCTTGTCGGAAACTCGCACCTCATCCAAACCGGAGAGCAGCCGCTGGGCCCGCCGGGCCATGTTCTGGGCGGCGACGGTCTTGGTGGCCTTGGCCCGCATCTTGTCCGCCTGCGCCATCAGCGCACCGGCCTTCTTCTCCGCGTTGGCCCGCTCCCGGCGGCGACGCCGCTCGTCGGTCTCCCGCGCCTCCAGGTACGCCTTCCACCCCAGGTTGTAGACGTCAACCACCGAACGGGTGGCGTCGAGGAACCAGACCTTGTTGACCACCGCCTCCAGCAGAGCGGCGTCGTGGGAGATCACGATCAGGCCGCCCTTGTGGTTGGCGAGGAACCCGCGCAGCCAGGTGATCGAGTCAGCGTCCAGGTGGTTGGTCGGCTCGTCCAGCAGCAGAATGCCGCCACCGTTCTCGCCCGCGTCGCGGAACAGGATCCGCGCCAGTTCGATCCGGCGGCGCTGGCCACCGGAGAGAGTGCCGATGGTCTGGGCCAGCGCGCGGTCGGGGAGCCCGAGGTTGGCGCAGATGCGGGCCGCCTCCGCCTCCGCCGCGTATCCGCCGAGTGAGGCGAACTGGTCCTCCAGCGCGCCGTAGCGGCGGACCAACTTGTCCTCCGGCGCCTCAGCGAGCTTCGCCTCCAGCTCGGCCATCCCGGCCATCAGCTGGTCGAGCCCGCGCGCGGAGAGGACCCGGTCCCGTCCGGTCACGTCGAGATCGCCGGTGCGTGGGTCCTGCGGCAGGTAGCCGATGTTGCTGCGACGGTCGAGCTGACCGGCGTACGGCTGCCCCTCTCCGGCCAGCACCTTCAGCGTCGTGGTCTTGCCGGCGCCGTTGCGGCCGACCAGGCCGATCCGGTCCCCGGGCTGCACCCGCAGCGTGGTGTCGGAGAGCAGGATTCGGGAGCCGGCGCGGAGCTCCAGGCCGGTGGCAGTGATCATGTCGGAAGACTCGCTCTCGGGGTGGAGGGCTGACTCAGGGCACGCGAAAGCACCGGCGGGCCGGAGGACCGTCGGTGCGGGGCGGTTCAGCCTTCGCAGAGCAGCACGCGCCAATTGTACCGGGACAACCCTCACCCGGTCCTGCGGATTACCCGCCAAGATCACTGACCGGACCCGGCCGACCGCCCGCCGTGGGCCGGGTCCGGTCAACCGGTCAGGTGGCGGATCCGGCATTGCCCGCGGCCCCCACCTCGGGATCACGAACGAGGATGTGGACGGCTCGGGCGGCGGGAATGGCGTCGAGCAGCACGGCGCGGCGGGGCTCCGGCACCGTAAGGAGGCGCTCGGCCCGCAGCCCGACCAGCGGAGCCAACCGACGATCCGCGAGCACCGCGTCAACCGTCCGCCGGTCCCCACCACAGACCAGGGCGGTAAGCGTCGGAGCCGCCGGCAGCAGCAGGCGCACGGCCAACTCGACCGCGTCCGCCACCGCCGCCTTCGCCTGATTCTCCCGCCGCCGGGCGAACCGCTGCTGCGACCAACCGCCGGCAGCCGTCCGGCCCTGCACGTAGTGCGTTTCGACCTTCGACACGACCAGCTCCGCTCCCTCGGCGACGCCGAGGGCCACCGCACCCTTACGGACGAGGAGTAGCCCGATCCGCCGGGGCCGGGACACGGCCGCCAGGAAACCGTCCAGGTCGGCCGCGCCGGGTACGCCGGGCGGGGCGTGCGCCTCGGCGGTCGCACCGTCCCGGGCGGTCAACAGCAGCCCGTAATCCTGCGGGGTGGAGACCGACGGACCATGCCGGTCGGCGAAGCCGGCAACCCAGCGCGCGACCCGGCCTGGGTCCACCTCAACCCACCGGCCGCCTCCCGCTGCGGGCCTACTACGCACACCCCGAACCTACCCCGGCGGTCCGGCTACCCGTCGTCCGGTCAGGCCGCCACGAGCATGACGACGGCGAGCGCAGCGATGATGGCGCTGGATACCAGAGCCGTGCCGAGCCGGCCACGGGGACCGGCGAGGACCCGGCCGACCATGGTGCCGCCCCCGGCGACCAGTAGCTGCCAGCTCGCCGAGGCGACGAACGCCCCCAGCACGAACGCCCCGGCGGCCGGCAGAGCCGGGGCGGCGGCGTCCTGACGGCCGAGCACGAGCGCCGCGAAATAGACGACGGTGGCGGGGTTCAACAGGGTCAACGCCAGCACCCCGGTGAACGCCCGTGGCGGCGTCTCCAGGCCCCAGCGGCCCGCGAACGGTCGGCTGCCGGCGTCCGGTCCGCCAGATCCGGATGTGGTGTCGGTGTCGGGGCCGGAGCCGGGGCCAGCGACCGAACCCGACCGGACGGAGCGCAGGGCCCGCACCGCGGTGTGGGTCGCCAAGGCGAGCAGGATCACCGCGGCGACCACCCGCAGCGGACCGGCGACCGGGGTGAGCACCGTGACCAGGGCCGCCCCGCCGAGGGCGGCGACGGCAGCGTACAGTCCGTCGGCCGTGGCAACCCCGAGGGCCGCGGCGGCTCCCACCCGGAACGAGGTCCGCGCGGCCAGCCCCATGACGAGTACCGCGATGGCGCCGACGGGGATGGCCACCCCGAATCCCGCGACCAGCCCAGCCAGAAACACCCCGGTCATGGTCGCGGGCAACAGGCCGAGCCGGCGCCGGGCAGCTGAGTTCGCTGTCGGCACCCGGCCTCGGCTACGCGGACCAGAAACGGCAACAGGTACGGCTCGATCATGCCGTCATCCTGCGCCGTCCCCGCGCCCGCGGCTACCGGTTTTATCCGATGGACGCCGTGGCGTCAGACGTTGAAGCCCAGCGCCCGAAGCTGCTCGCGCCCCTCGTCGGTGATCTTGTCCGGGCCCCACGGCGGAAGCCACACCCAGTTAATCCGCATCTCGTTGACCAAGCCGCCCCCCGGACCGGTGGTCAGGGCCGACCGCGCCTGGTCCTCGATGACGTCGGTCAGCGGGCAGGCCGCCGAGGTGAGCGTCATGTCCAGCGTGGCGACATTGTCGTCGTCAACGTGGACGCCGTACAGCAGGCCCAGGTCGACCACGTTGATGCCCAGCTCGGGGTCGACGACATCCTTCATCGCCTCCTCGACGTCGGCGACGGCGGCCTTGCCGGCCTTCGCGGCCGGCACGCCCGCCGCACCGGTCGCGCCGTCGCCGGCGGCCGGCGTGGCCTCGGTGGCAGTGTCCTCGCTCATCCCTGAACCTCCGTCGGACTCGTGTCCACACCGGCGCGTGCCGCGGCGTCCTTGAACGCCATCCACGGCAACAGCGCGCACTTCACCCGGGCGGGGTAGCGGGCGACGCCCGCGAACGCCACCCCGTCCCCGAGTACCTCCTCGTCCGGCGTGACCTCGCCCCGGCCGGACATCAACTCCACAAACGCCGCGTGCACCGCGAACACCTCGGCGACCGGACGACCGGCGAGTAGCTCGTGCAGCACACTCGCCGAGGCCTGGCTGATAGAGCAGCCGTACCCGTCGTACGAGACGTCGTGCAGCACCGCACCGTCGGTGGCGACCCGGACGGTGACCTCGTCCCCGCAGGTCGGGTTGACGTGGTGCGCCTCGGCGACGGAAGCCGCCGGGTCGTCCGCGTCCCGCAGCCCTCGGCCGTGCGGGTGCTTGTAGTGGTCCAGGATGATCTCCTGGTAGAGCTGGTCAACCTGCATCAGGCGAACACCTTCCGCACCTGTTCCAGCCCCGCCACCAGGGCGTCGATCTCCTCCGTGGTGGTGTAGAGGTAGAACGAGGCCCGGGTCATGGCCGGCACCCCGAACCGGGTGCAGACCGGGCGGGCACAGTGGTGACCGACTCGCACCTGCACGCCCAGCGAGTCGAGCACCTGCCCGACGTCGTGCGGGTGAATGTCACCCAGCGCGAACGAGATCGTCCCGCCCCGGCCCACCGGAACGTTCGGCCCGAAAATCCGCAGCTCGGGCACCGTCGCCAAGGCGTCCAGGGCGTACGCGGTGAGTTGCTTCTCGTGCCACTGGATGGCCCGCATGCCGACCCCGGAGAGGTAATCCACCGCCGCGCCCAGCGCGACCGCCTCGGCGATCGGCGGGGTGCCCGCCTCGAACCGGGTCGGCGGCGGGGCGAAGGTCGACCCCGACATCGCCACCGTTTCGATCATTGATCCACCGCCGAGCACCGGCGGCATCGCCGCGAGCAGCTCGGTGCGGCCCCAGAGCACCCCGATGCCGCTCGGGGCACACATCTTGTGCCCGGTGAAGACGATGAAGTCCGGGTCGTAGGCGACCACGTCCATCGGCATGTGCGGCACCGACTGCGAGCAGTCGAGCAGCAGCAGCGCGCCGACCTCCCGGACCCGCTGCGTGATCCGGGACGTGGCGTTGACGGTGCCGAGAATGTTGGACATGTGCACCAGCGAGACGATCTTCGTCCGCTCGTTGACCAGGTCCGTCAAACCCGACTCGTCCAGCCGACCGTGGTCGGTGACCGGGAACCAGCGCAGGGTGGCGCCGGTGCGCTCGCAGAGCAACTGCCAGGGCACGATGTTCGAGTGGTGCTCCATCTCGGAGATCACCACCTCGTCTCCCGGGCCCAACCGGAACCGCGGGTCGGCGTCGGGACGCAGCGACGCGTTCGAGAAGGCGTACGCCACGATGTTGATCGCCTCGGTGGAGTTCTTGGTGAACACCACCTCGTCCGGGCTCGGGGCGTTGATGAAGGCGGCGACCTTGGCTCGCGCGCCCTCGTACGCCTCGGTCGCCTCGGTGCCCAGCGTGTGCACCGAGCGCGACACGTTCGCGTTCCGCCACTCGTAGTGCTCCCGCAGCACGTCGAGCACCTGCCGCGGCTTGTGTGACGTGTTCGCGCTGTCCAGGTAGACCAGCGGGTGCCCGTTGACCTTCCGGTCCAGGATCGGGAAGTCAGCGCGCACCGCCGCCACGTCGTAGCTTGGCACGTCGCCGTACTGCGGCATCCCCGGTGGTATCGCGATGGTGGTCATCGTGACCGGCCTTTCCTTGAGGTCGTCAGGCCCGCGCCGAGCCGGCCCCGGCGACGTACCGCTCGTAACCCTCGTCCTCGAGCTTGTCGGCCAGCTCCGGGCCGCCCTCCTCGACGATCCGGCCGGCGACGAAGACGTGCACGTGGTCCGGCTTGATGTACCGCAGGATCCGGGTGTAGTGGGTGATCAGCAGCAGGCCGGTGTCGCCGGTCTCGCGGACCCGGTTGACGCCCTGGCTGACCACGCGGAGCGCGTCCACGTCGAGGCCGGAGTCGGTCTCGTCGAGGATCGCCACCTTCGGCTTGAGCAGCTCCAGCTGCACGATCTCGTGCCGCTTCTTCTCGCCGCCGGAGAAGCCCTCGTTGACGTTACGCTGGGCGAACGCCGGGTCCATCTGCAGGCGCTCCATGGAGCCCCGCAGCTCACCCGCCCAGGTGCGCAGCTTCGGCGCCGTACCGTCGATCGCGGTCTTGGCGGTGCGCAGGAAGTTCGCCACCGACACCCCGGGCACCTCGACCGGGTACTGCATGGCCAGGAAGAGGCCGGCGCGGGCCCGCTCGTCCACGGACATCGCCAGGACGTCCACGCCGTCGAGGGTCACCGAACCGCCGGTGATCTCGTACTTCGGGTGCCCGGCGACCGAGTAGGCCAGGGTGGACTTGCCGGAGCCGTTCGGGCCCATGATGGCGTGCGTCTCCCCCGACCGGACGGTCAGGTCGACACCGTGCAGGATCGGCTTGAGCTCACCCTCGGGCAGCTTGACCGACACCTGCAGGTCACGGATCTCAAGGGTGCTCATTATCGGGTCACTCCATTGCTTGGCATCGGGCGGCCGTCGGCGCCCACTGGGATGTAGATGTCGCCGTCGCGGATCTCGACGGGGTAGACGGGAACGGGTTCGGTGGCGGGTAGCCCGGTCGGCTCACCGGTGCGCAGATCGAACCGGGAACCGTGCAGCCAGCACTCCAGGGTGCAGCCCTCGACCTCCCCCTCGGAGAGGGCCACCGCGGCGTGCGAGCACTCGTCGTAGACGGCGTAGAAGGCGCCGTCCCCGCCGTGCACGATCGCGACCTTCACACCGTCCACGTCCGCACTGACCACGCTGCCCTTCGGCACGTCCTCGGCGGAGCAGATGCGGATCATCACGCACCGGCCTTCGCGGCGATGTCCCCGCTCGCGTGCGTGGGGTCGGCGAACTCGCTCCCCCCACCGGCCAGCCGGGCCTCGATCGCCGCGCCGAGACGCTCCCGCAGGGACTCGACCGGGATCTTGTTCAGCAGCTCGGCGAAGAAACCACGGACCACGAGCCGCCGCGCCTCGGCCTCCGGGATGCCCCGGGCCATCAGGTAGAACAGCTGCTCATCGTCGAACCGGCCGGTCGCGCTCGCGTGGCCGGCACCGGCGATCTCCCCGGTCTCGATCTCCAGATTGGGTACGGAGTCCGCCCGCGCGCCCTCGGTGAGCAGCAGGTTCCGGTTGATCTCGTAGGTGTCGGTGCCGGTCGCCTCGGCCCGGATCAGCACGTCGCCGACCCAGACGGTACGGGCGCTCTCGCCCTGTAGGGCGCCACGGTAACCCACGTAGCTGCGGCAGTCCGGGACCGAATGGTCCACCAGTTGCCGGTGCTCCAGGTGCTGCCCCTCGTCGGCGAAGTAGACACCGTACAGCTCGGCCTCGCCGCCCCGCTCGGTGTACTCCACGGTGGTGTACTGCCGGACCAGGTCGCCGCCGAGGCTGACCTGGACGTGCAGTACCCGGGCGGCCCGCCCCAGCCGCACCTTCAGGTGCTGCGCCTGCACCGCGTCGTCGGCCCAGTCGGCGACGGTGACCAGGGTCAACTTCGCGCCGTCGGCGACCGAGACCTCGACGTTGTCGGCGAGCGTCGCCGAACCGACGTGCTCAAGCACCAGCGTCGCCTCGGCGAACCGGCCCACCTCGACGAAGGTGTGCCCGAAGGCGAGCTCGTCGGCGCCCTCGCCGACCACCCGCAGGGTCACCGGCTCGGCCAGCACGGCCTCATCGGCGACCCGCACCAGCTGCGCCTGCGCCGCACCGCGGTACGCCAGCGCACTGATCCGGTCCACCGGGACGAGTACGCTGCCGATCCGCGGGTCGTCCTTCGCGACCGACTCGACGGTGACGGCCGCGGGCAGGTCGCCGTACTCGTGCCGGACCGCGCCCGCGCTGGCCGGCACCTCGCCGGTCAGGCCCCGCAGTCGGTTGAGTGGGGTGAAGCGCCACTCCTCCTCCAGGCCGGTGAGGGCCGAGAAGTCGGTGACATCGTATGAGCGCTGCGCCTGCGACTTGGTGCTGGGCGGCGCGGAAGCCTGGGTAGTCATCTCTTCCTTGGTTCTGTTCTGCGACGACGGTGTCAGTAACAGGGGACGGGTCGGATCCGCCACGGCCTCAGCCGACCGCGCCCTCCATCTGCAGCTCGATCAGGCGGTTGAGCTCCAGCGCGTACTCCATCGGGAGCTCCTTGGCGATCGGCTCGATGAAGCCACGGACGATCATCGCCATCGCCTCGTCCTCGCTCAGCCCTCGGCTCATCAGGTAGAAGAGCTGGTCCTCGCTGACCTTCGAGACGGTCGCCTCGTGCCCCATCGACACGTCGTCCTCGCGGATGTCGACGTACGGGTAGGTGTCCGAGCGGGAGATGGTGTCGACCAGCAACGCGTCGCACTTCACGGTGCTCTTGCTGCTGTGCGAACCCTCCAACACCTGCACCAGGCCGCGGTACGAGGTGCGGCCGCCGGCGCGGGCGATCGACTTCGAGACGATGGTGCTGCTGGTGCGCGGTGCGGCGTGCACCATCTTGGCACCGGCGTCCTGGTGCTGGCCTTCGCCGGCCATGGCCACCGAGAGCACCTCGCCCTTGGCGTGCTCACCGGTCATGAAGACCGCCGGGTACTTCATCGTGACCTTGGAACCGATGTTGCCGTCGATCCACTCCATGGTCGCGCCCTCGTGGCACACCGCGCGCTTGGTGACCAGGTTGTAGACGTTGTTCGACCAGTTCTGGATGGTGGTGTAGCGGCAGCGGGCGTTCTTCTTGACGATGATCTCCACGACGGCGCTGTGCAGCGAGTCCGAGGAGTAGATGGGGGCGGTGCAGCCCTCGACGTAGTGCACGTACGCACCCTCGTCAACAATGATCAGGGTCCGCTCGAACTGGCCCATGTTCTCCGTGTTGATCCGGAAGTAGGCCTGGAGCGGGATCTCCACGTGCACGCCCTTCGGCACGTAGATGAAGGAACCACCGGACCAGACCGCGGTGTTCAGGGCGGCGAACTTGTTGTCGCCGACCGGGATCACCGTGCCGAAGTACTCCTTGAAGAGGTCCTCGTGCTCCTTGAGCGCGGTGTCCGTGTCGAGGAAGACGACGCCCTGCTCCTCCAGGTCATCCCGGATCTTGTGGTAGACGACCTCGGACTCGTACTGCGCCGCCACCCCCGCGACCAGCCGCTGCTTCTCCGCCTCGGGGATGCCCAGCTTGTCGTAGGTGTTCTTGATGTCCTCCGGCAGCTCCTCCCAGCTGGTCGCCTGCTTCTCGGTGGAGCGCACGAAGTACTTGATGTTGTCGAAGTCGATCCCGGTGAGGTCGGCGCCCCAGGCCGGCATGGGCTTGCGATCGAACAACCGCAGCCCCTTGCGCCGCAGGTCGAGCATCCAGGCCGGCTCCGCCTTCTTGGCCGAGATGTCCCGCACGACCGCCTCGTTGAGGCCACGCTGTGCGACGGCGCCGGCCGCGTCGGGGTCGGCCCAGCCGTACTCGTAGCGACCGAGGGCGGCGAGCTGCTCCTCCTGGGTCAGGGGCTGAACGGTCTGCTCGGTCATCTATCTGTCCTCACAGTGGTGACGGTCTTACTGGACTGAACATGCCCCGGTTGGGCCGGAATGTGCGTCGTGCACACCCCATCGCCGTGCGCGATGGTCGCCAGGCGCTGCACGTGGGTGCCGACCAGACGGGAGATCACCGCGGTCTCGGCCTCGCACAGCTGGGGGAACTCGGCCGCCACATGCGCGACCGGGCAGTGATGTTGGCACAGCTGTCCCCCCGAGGCGATGGTGGAGGCGTTGGCAGCGTAGCCCTCCGCGGTCAGGGCGGCGGCGAGTGCCTCCGCGCGGGCGAGCGGGTCGTCGCCGGCGTCTTCCATGGCCGCCAGGCAGCGGGTCTCCAGGGCGGAGACCTGCTCGGCGGCGAAGGCCGCCACCGCCGCCGATCCCCCGCCCCGGGCGATCCAGCGCAGCGCGGCGGTGGCCATGTTGTCGTAGTGGTGGGTGCCGCAGCGACCGCGGGCCGCCTCGGTCAGCAGGAAGACCCTGGCCGGACGGCCACGCCCGCGGTGACCTCGGACCGCCGGATCGCGGGCGAGGACATCTCCCTCGGCGAGCATCGCGTCCAGGTGCCGTCGAATCGCGGCGGGGCTGAGCCCGAGCTCGCGCCCGAGCTGCGCGGCGGTGGTGGCACCCCGCTCCAGCAGCAGCTGGGTAACCCGGTCGCGGGTTGACGGGTCGGCGACGGCCGACCCACCGGCGAGCCCGACCGGCGCCGGCTGGTGCCCCGAGAGCCCCGCCACCTTTTTCACAACGCCAACGTTACGTAATTCGCCGGAAGCCTGCAAACTCGGGGTCCGGTGATCCAAAACACCGTTGTGGCGAAGCCGCCCGAGGGGGCACCACTACGATGCGTAGGATTTGCGCCGTGACTGTCGCCGCCCGGTTCCCGGTCTCCACCACCATGCTTCGCCGGCTGGCGTTCGCCAACATTCTCGCGAACGTGCTGATCGTCGTCACCGGCGGGGCCGTCCGGCTGACCGCCTCCGGCCTGGGCTGCCCCACCTGGCCCCGATGTACCGACACGTCGTACACCGCAACGCCGGAGATGGGCCTGCACGGGGCGATCGAGTATGGCAACCGGCTACTCACCTTCGCGGTCGGCATCGTCGCCATCGCCGTGGTGGTGGCCCTCCTGCTGCACCGACCGCGGCGACGCGGCCTGCTGCCGCTCGCGGTCGCGGTCCTGCTCGGCATCCCGGCGCAGGTCGTGATCGGTGGGATCACCGTCCTCACCAAGCTCAACCCGTGGGTGGTCGGGCTGCACTTCCTCGCCTCGATGGTCGTGATCGCCCTCGCGTACGCCCTCTGGCGGCGGATCGCGGAACCGGACGGCCCGACCGTGCCGGTGGTGCCCGGGCCGCTGCGCGCCCTCGCTGTGATCACCACCGTGGTCTGTGTGGCTGTCCTCGTGGTCGGCACCTGGGTCACCGGCAGCGGCCCACACGCCGGTGACGGTGGGGCGGCCCGCAACGGCCTCGACCCCGAACAGCTCTCCCAGGTCCACGCCGACGGCGTGTTCCTGCTGATCGGCCTCTCGGTGGCCCTGGTCTTCGCGTTCCGGGCGGTCGGCGCCGCCGGCCCCGCCCGGGCCGCGCTGGTGTTGGTCGGGGTGGAGGCCGGGCAGGGCGTGATCGGCTACGTGCAGTACTTCACCAACCTGCCGGCGCTGCTCGTCGGCGCCCACATGCTCGGCTCCTGCCTGGTGCTGCTGGCCACCCTCGCGGTGCTTCGGTCAACCCGGGAGCGCCGGCCGGAACCCGACCCCACCCCGAGCGCCACCACCGCCGGCGACACCACGACCGAGCCCTCGGTCCCCATTCCCGCCTGAGCCGTCGACCCCGGCCATTCGGACCGCCTTGGCATGGTCGCCAAACGCCAACGTGGTCGCCAAACGCCAACGTCGTCGGACGCGAACCCGCGTCCGACGACGTTGGGCGAGAATGCTTCAGGATTGGTTCTGCAGGTGGGTCAGGATGGCATCCGCGAGGCGATCCGGGGCGCCGTCGGCGTACCCGAGGAAGAGTGACGGCTCGGTCAGTTCCAGCTCGACCAGGAGCGGCATGTCGCCCTCGCCCGGGATCAGGTCGACCCGGGCGTAGAGCAGCCGCTCCGGTCCGCCCGGAACCTCGGCGAGGATCTTCTCCGCCACCGCCACCTGCTCCGGGGTCGCGGCGCGCGGGGTGACCCGCTCGGTCTTACGGGGCTCCGCCGGCCCCAGGTCCGGGCCGGTCAGCATCGCGCCCTTACGGATCGCGTGACTGAAACGCAGGCCGTCGGGGCCAGCGAGGAAGAGCAACGCGGTCTCCCCGTCGGTGTCAACGGCGGAGAGGTACGGCTGCACCATGGTCACTCGTCCGGCCGCGCCGATGCGCCGCACATGCGCCTGGGCGAGTTCCCGGTGCTCGGGGTCGGCCAGGTTGTATCGGCCGGTGTCCCAGCTGTCCGCGCTGACCGAGGGCTTGATGACGAACTGCCCACGCTCCGCGGGGAGCGACCACTGCTGCCCCGGTTCGATCCAGGAGGTGGGGACGACGGCCACTCCCGCGGCGGAGAGCTGCTCGAGGTAGCGCTTGTCGGTGTTCCAGCGGACGATGTCCGCCGGGTTGGCCAGCGCCGGCACCGTCTGCGCCCAGGCGACGAAGTCGTCCCGGCGGGCGGTGTAGTCCCACGGCGAGCGGAGGACCACGAGGTCATAGCCCGCCCAGTCAACGGCGGGATCATCCCAGATCACCGCCTCGGCGGTGACGCCACGAGCCGCGAGCGGCGCGCGGACGAGGCGGTCGTCACTCTCAAGGTCAGGAAAGGCCGCACAGGTCACGATGGCGACTCGGGGCTGCCGCCGGGCCGAGTCGGGCGAAGTGATCACCATAGCCGGGAGCCTAGCGCGCCATCGTGCGCCGGGCCATCGAGCGCCAGAGATCGTTACTCGGACGCATCTGGTCCATCAGTTCACGCTCCCAGGCGTTCTCGACGGTGACGCCCGCCGTGGCGCACGCCTGCCGCGCGACGACGGTGTCGTCGGCGAACTGGTCGCCCCAGACCCCGTCGGAGCCGACGAGGACGATGCGCGCACCACGCTTGCCGACATACTCGATGACCGCCTTCGCCCCACCATGCCCGGCGGCGAACGACTTGATGCCGGCCACCAGGCCGCTGGGGGCCGGACCGTTGGCGGCCTGCTCGGCCGTCAGCGTCGTATCGGAACGATCTGCCATGACGCGAAGCCTAAGCAGAGTTCCCCCCATGCGGGCGAGTTCGGTGAACCTTTTGTGATGCCAGTTACCCCGAAAGTGTGACCAGAAATGCCCCTTTTAGCCCGATTTACCTGCATAATTTTCGCATTAGCGGCCCGGGGATTTCCAAAACAAGAACCAGGGTGACGGATTTCCGACCAACCAGGGATTCCCGCAGGTCAATGACGGAACCCGACAAAACCCAATGCCTTCGCCCCGACCGGAGCAGGACGGTCAGATCACCGCATCCAGCGCAACCGCCGCGAAGACGACGGTCAGGTAGGTGGTGGACCAGTGGAACAGCCGCATCGGCTTGACCGCCTGCCCCCGCGCCGCCCGACGGCACAGCCGGTGCGCCTCGACGAGGAAGATGACCCCCACGACGAGGGTCGGCAGCCCGTAGACCGGCCCGATCCCAGCCCCGAGCGGCCAGGCCACCAGCGACACCAGCACCGTCAGCCAGGCGAAGATGAGAATCTCGGCGTTGACCCGCCGGGTGGACGCCACCACCGGCAGCATCGGGATGCCCGCCCGGGCATAGTCTTCCTTGTACTTCATCGCCAGCGGGTAGAAGTGCGGCATCTGCCAGAAGAAGACGACCCCGAAGAGCGCCCAGGCGGCCGGCGCGAGGGAACCGGTCACCGCGGCCCAGCCGATCAACACCGGCGCCGCCCCACAGGCCCCGCCCCAGAAGGTGTTCGCCGTGGTGGTGCGCTTGAGCCAGGCGGTGTAAACCAGGTCGTAATAGAGGATCGCGGCCAGCGTCAGCCCGGCGGCCAACGCGTTGGTGAAGACAGCCAGCAGGGTGACCGAGACCGCTGCCAGCACCAGGCCGAAGACCAATGCGTTCCGCGGCGCGACGGTGTGCGCCGGCAGCGGGCGACGCTTGGTGCGCCGCATCACCTGATCGATGTCCCGGTCGATGTAACAGTTCAGGACGCTGGCCGCGCCGGCCGCCAGCGACCCGCCGACCAACACCACCGCCATCAGCCAGAGCGACGGCAGACCGCCGTGCGCGAGCATCATCGCCGGCACGGTGGTAACCAGCAGCAGCTCCACGATCCGCGGCTTGGTCAACGCCACGTACGCCGCGACCACCGCCCGCAGGTCCCGCCGCGAGCCGACCGTCCCCTCCCCCGTCGTGCTGACCGACTGCCCGGCGGTGTCGCTGACGGGGCGCTCGGTGATCATGCTCACGGATGCCACCTTCCGGCATGGGCGGGGGAGGTCGGAATGATCGGGCCCCAATCCGGGACCATCACCGCCCCCACCCTACGCGCCGCCATAATGACCGCCCTGCTGACCCAGCAACGGTGCGGGCCGTCACACCCCGTACGCGATTAAGCGGCCGGAACCGGGAGAACAGCATGCGCGGATCCCTGGGCGGACGTTTAGGACCGCTCGATAGGGTCACCGGTGAGGGTTCCGCCCATCTGCCGAGGAGCACACCGAACGTGGCTGACAACCGACCCGAGCTTCCTACACTCAACTGGTCCGACCTCGACCGTCGGGCGGTCGACACGGTCCGCGTGCTGGCCATGGATGCCGTCGAGAAATCCGGCAACGGCCATCCCGGCACCGCGATGAGCCTGGCGCCCGCGGCCTACCTACTCTTCAACCGGGTCATGCGCCACAACCCCGCCGACCCGACCTGGCCCGGCCGAGACCGCTTCGTCCTCTCCGCCGGGCACTCCAGCCTCAGCCTCTACATCCAGCTCTACTTCTCCGGCTACCCGATGAGCCTCGCCGACCTCGAAGGGCTGCGGCAGTGGGGCTCCCTCACCCCCGGCCACCCCGAGTACGGGCACACCCCGGGAGTGGAGACGACCACCGGCCCGCTCGGGCAGGGCCTGGGCAACGCGGTCGGAATGGCGATGGCCGCCCGCCGGGAACGCGGATTGTTCGACCCCGAGCCGGCGCGCGGCACCTCGCTCTTCGACCACGACATCTGGTGCATCGCCTCCGACGGCGACATCGAGGAAGGGATCAGCCACGAGGTCAGCGCCCTCGCGGCGCACCAGCAACTGGGCAACCTCTGCGTGATCTACGACGACAACGAGATCTCGATCGAGGACGACACCCGGATCGCCAAGAGCGAGGACGTCACAGCCCGTTACAAGGCGTACGGGTGGCACGTACAGACCGTCGACTGGCGGCGCGGCGACGCCGACGCCGACGACTACCACGAGGATGTGGCCACCCTGTACCGGGCGCTCCTGGCGGCCAGGGCGGAGACCGGCCGGCCATCGTTCATCGCGCTGCGCACCATCATCGGTTGGCCGGCACCGAACAAGCGGAACACCGGCAAGATCCACGGTGCGGCGCTCGGCGCCGACGAGGTCGCGGCCACCAAGGAACTCCTCGGCTTCGACCCGGAGCGCACCTTCGAGGTCGACGAGGACGTCCTCAAGCACGCCCGCCAGGCCCTGGAACGCGGCGTCGCCGCCCAACGCGAGTGGACCGAGACCTTCTCGGCCTGGGGGCAGGCGAACCCGGAACGGCGGGCGCTCTGGGACCGGCTGGCCACCCGGACCCTGCCGGCGGACTGGACGGACGCCCTACCCACGTTCCCCGCCGACGCCAAGGGCCTCGCCACCCGCGCGGCCTCCGGCAAGGTCCTCGCCGCGCTCGCACCGGTGCTACCGGAGCTGTGGGGCGGCTCGGCCGACCTGGCGGACAGCAACAACACCACCATGAAGGGCGAGCCGTCCTTCATCCCGGCCGAGCACGCCACCAAGGACTTCCCGGGCAACGAGTACGGCCGCACGCTGCACTTCGGCATCCGTGAGCACGCGATGGCCGCCATCCTCAACGGGATCGCGCTGCACGGTGGCACCCGCCCGTACGGCGGCACCTTCCTCGTCTTCAGCGACTACATGCGCCCGTCGGTGCGGCTCGCGGCGATGATGAAACTGCCGGTGACCTACGTCTGGACGCACGACTCGATCGGCCTCGGTGAGGACGGTCCGACCCACCAGCCGGTGGAGCACCTCACCGCGCTGCGGGCGGTACCCGGACTGGACGTGGTACGCCCCGCCGACGCGAACGAGACCGCCTGGGCGTGGCGGCAGGTCCTGACGCACACCGACCGACCGGCCGCGTTGGCACTGAGCCGCCAGCCGTTGCCGACCCTGGATCGAACCGTGCTCAACGGCGCGGAAGGGGTGGCCCGCGGCGGATACGTGCTGGCCGAGGCCGGCGGCGGCAAGCCGCAGGTGATCCTCATCGGCACCGGCTCGGAGGTGCAGCTCTGCCTCACCGCCCGGGAGCGGCTGGAGGCCGACGGCACCCCCACCCGAGTCGTCTCGATGCCCTGCCAGGAGTGGTTCCGGGCCCAGGACGAGGCGTACCGGGAGTCGGTCCTACCCCGTGGGGTGCGGGCACGGGTGAGCGTGGAGGCGGGTGTCGCGATGTCCTGGCGGGCCTTCGTCGGTGACTGCGGCGAGACCATCAGCCTGGAGCACTTCGGGGCGAGCGCCCCGCACACCGTGCTCTTCGAGGAGTTCGGTTTCACCCCGGACCGGATCGTGGGTGCGGCGCACGCCGCACTGACCCGGGTCGGCGACATCACCGGTAATCCGACCGGCAACTGAGGGGAGCGCGACGGCATGACGGACAGGCTGGGTGAGCTCACCGCCGCGGGTGTGGCGGTCTGGCTCGATGACCTTTCGCGGACGCGACTCAGCTGCGGCGAGCTGGACCGGCTGCGCCGGGAGAAGCACCTGGTCGGGGTGACCACCAACCCGACGATCTTCGCCAAGGCCCTGGGCGACGCCAAGGAGTACGACTGGCAGCTACACGACCTCGCGATGCGCGGAGTGAACGTCGAGGAGGCGGTCCGCACCCTCACCGCGTACGACGTGCGCTGGGCCTGTGACGTGATGCGACCGGCGTACGAGGCGTCGGCGGGAGTGGACGGACGGGTCTCGCTGGAGGTGGACCCGCGGCTGGCGTACGAGACCGTGCAGACCGTCGCCGAGGCGCGGGCGCTCTGGTGGCTGGTGGACCGGCCGAACCTGTTCATCAAGGTCCCGGCCACCGAGGCCGGGCTGCCGGCGATCACCGCCGCCCTGGCCGAGGGGATCAGCGTGAACGTCACCCTGATCTTCGGGCTGGACCGCTACTCGGCGGTCATGGAGGCGTTCCTGACCGGCCTGGAGCAGGCGAAGGCGAACGGCCACGACCTGTCCAAGATCGGCTCGGTGGCGTCGTTCTTCGTCTCCCGGGTCGACACCGAGGTCGACCAGCGGCTGGAGAAGATCGGCTCGGAGCAGGCCAGGGCGCTGCGCGGTCGGGCCGCGATCGCCAACGCCCGGCTGGCCTACGAGCGCTACAGCCAGGTCTTCGCCTCCGACCGGTGGCAGGCCCTCGCCGACGCCGGGGCGCATCCGCAGCGACCGCTCTGGGCCTCCACCTCGACCAAGAACCCGGACTACCGGGACGTGCTCTACGTCGAGGAGCTGATCGCCCCCGGCACCGTCAACACGATGCCGGAACCGGTGATCAAAGCCTATGCCGAGCACGGCGAGACCAGCGGCGACACCGTCACCGGCGGCTACGACGAGGCACGGGAGGTCTTCGCGGGCCTGGCGGCGGCGGGGGTTGACCTAACCGACGTGATCGACACCCTGGAGCGCGAAGGGGTGGAGAAGTTCGCGGCGAGCTGGAACGAGCTGCTCGAAGGTGTCCGCCGTTCCCTCGCCGCCGCGAACCGGGGCGTCGAGCACCCCGGCGACGCCGCCACGAAGAACGCGCGGGCCCCCGAGCAGGCGGGAGGCAACGCGTGAGCGAGCTTCTCGGACCGCCCGTCGAGGCCGCTGCCGGCCTCTCGGTACGCGGGGCAGCCGCGGTTGACCAGGCCGCGGCCGCCTCCACCCGGACCGCGGTAACCGCGGCCGGTGTTCCCGGCAAACTGGCGGCGAAGGACCCCACGCTCTGGGGGCCGGAGGCCCAGGACGAGGCGCGGATCCGGCTGGGTTGGGTCGACACCCACACCCGCAGCCGGGATCTGCTTCCGCAACTCGCCGAGCTGACCTCGGAGCTGGCCGACCTGGATCACGTGGTGCTCTGCGGGATGGGCGGCTCGTCGCTGGCTCCCGAGGTGATCTCCCGGACGCTCGGCCGGCCGCTGACCATCCTGGACACCACCGATCCGGGCCAGCTCCGGGCGGCGCTCGCCGACCGCCTGGAGCGGACCGTCGTCGTGGTGGCCAGCAAGTCCGGTTCGACGGTGGAGACCGACAGCCAGCGACGCGCGTACTGGCAGGCGTTCCTCGACACGGGGATGTCCGAGGCGGAGGCCGGGCGACACTTCGTGATCGTCACCGACCCGGGTTCGCCGCTGGCGGCGACCGCTGCCGAGATGGGCGCGTTCACCGTGCTGGCCGATCCGAATGTCGGCGGGCGCTTCGCCGCGCTGACCGCGTTCGGCCTCGTTCCGACGGCGCTGGCCGGCGTCGAGGTGGCCGAGCTGCTGGACCAGGCCGGGGCTTTCGCCGGGTCGTTGGCCGGCGAGCGGGACAACCCGGCGCTGGCGCTGGGCGCCGCGCTGGGCGCCGCGGCCACCGCCGGTCGGGACAAGGTGGCGCTGGTCTCGGACGGCAGCGGAATCGACGGGCTCGGTGACTGGGCCGAGCAGTTGATCGCCGAGTCGACCGGCAAGTCCGGGAGCGGCATCCTGCCGGTCGTCGTCGAGTCGCCGACCAGCCCGGGCGCCACCGGCGAGGGCATCCTCACCATCAGCTACGGCGGGGCGCTGACCGCCGGGGAACTCAGCGGCGGGGAAGGGCCCGGCGGCACGCCGGACGTGGCGGTCAACGGGCCGTTGGGGGCCCAGTTCCTCGCTTGGGAGTACGCGGTCGCGGTCGCCGGCATGGTGCTCGGCATCGACACGTTCAACCAACCGAACGTCACCGAGAGCAAGGAGAACACCAACCGGATCCTGGCCTCGGGCGCGCCGACGGAGCAGCCGTCCTTCACTGAGGGCGCGATCGAGGTGTACGCCCCGGCGGGTGTACCGAACGACCTGGCCGGCGCAGTGCGCTGGCTGATCGACGGCGTGGATGACGACGGCTACCTCGCGGTCATGGCGTACCTCGACCGCGGAGCCGATGCCGACGCGGCCCGGCTCCGCCCCGCGTTGGCCGAGGCCCTCAGCCCGCCGGTGACCTTCGGCTGGGGCCCCCGGTTCCTGCATTCCACCGGGCAATATCACAAGGGCGGCCCACAGGTGGGTAGCTTCCTCCAGCTAACCGGTACGGTCGACGTTGATCTGCCGGTGCCCGGGAAGCCGTACAGCTTCGGAGAGTTGCAGGCGGCGCAGGCCGCGGGCGACCGGCAGGCCCTGGCTGACCGGAAGCGTCCGGTGCTGCGGCTACACCTGACCGACCGGTCGGCGGGGGTGACGCAGCTGTTGGAGGCGGCTGCCGCGCTACCCAGGCGACGATGACGGATGAAACAAGGCGGAGCGAGGAGACGGCGTGACCAACCCGTTACGCGACCTGCAGGACCGACGGCTGCCCCGCATCCCGGAACCCTGCGCTCTGGTCATTTTCGGCGTTACCGGGGACCTGGCCCGCAAAAAGTTACTACCCGCGGTGTACGACCTTGCGAACCGAGGGCTGCTGCCCCCGAGCTTCGTCGTGCTCGGCGTCGCCCGCCGGGACTGGGGTGACGGCGACTTCGAGTCCTTCGCCCAGACCGCGGCGAAGGCACACGCCCGCACTCCCTGGCGAGAGGAGGTGTGGGCGCGGCTGGCCGGCAACATCAAGTTCGTCGGCGGGTCATTCGACGAGGACGCCGCCTTTGACCAGTTGGCGGACACGTTGGACGGGCTACGCCAGTCGCATGGCATTCCCGGCAACGCCGCCTTCTACTTCGCCATCCCCCCGGCGGCCTTCCCGGTGGTGCTCAAGCAGCTCGCCCGCACCGGAATGTCGGATAACGCCAGCTCCGGCGGGTGGCGCCGAGTCGTGGTCGAGAAGCCGTTCGGGCACGATCTGCCCTCGGCGAAGGAACTCAACGACCTGGTGGACGATGTCTTCACCCGTCGGGACGTCTTCCGCATCGACCACTACCTGGGCAAGGAGACAGTCCAGAACATCCTCGCCCTGCGGTTCGCCAACAACCTGTTCGAGCCGTTGTGGAACTCGAGATACGTCGACTCGGTGCAGATCACCATGGCCGAGGAGGTGGGGATCGGCACCCGAGCCGAATTCTACGACACCGCTGGCGCCGCCCGGGACGTGCTCCAGAACCATCTCCTGCAGCTGCTCGCACTGGTGGCGATGGAGGAGCCCACCAGCTTCGCCGCCGACGAGATCCGCGCCGAGAAACTCAAGGTACTCAAGGCCATCACCCTGCCATCAGATGTGAGCCAGGGGACCGTACGCGGCCAGTACCTGCCCGGCTGGGTCGGCGGCGAACGTGCCCTCGGCTACCTGGACGAGGAGGGGGTCCCGGCGGACTCGACCACCGAGACCTACGTCGCGGTGCAGCTCGGCATCCAGAACCGCCGGTGGGCGGGGGTGCCCTTCTACATCCGCGCCGGCAAGCGGATGCCCCGCCAGGTGACCGAGGTCGCGGTCATGTTCAAGAAGGCCCCACACCTGCCGTTCAACGACGCCGATGTGAAGTCGCTGGGCAACAACCAACTCGTCATCCGGGTCCAGCCGGACGAGGGCGTGGTCCTCAAGTTCGGCTCCAAGGTGCCCGGGACCGCGATGGAGGTCCGCGACATCGCGATGGACTTCCAGTACGGCGAGGCGTTCACCGAGGCCAGCCCGAAGGCGTACGAGCGGTTGGTGCTGGACGTCCTGATCGGCGACCGCACCCTCTTCCCGGACGCCGCCGAGGTCGAGCAGAGCTGGCGGGTGGTGGACCCGCTGGAACATGCCTGGGCGGGCACGAAACCGGAGCCCTACCGATCCGGTGAGTGGGGTCCCCGCCGCACCGACGAGATGCTGGCCCAGGCGGGCCGCGCCTGGCGGCGGGCGTGACGACCGGGCGACGCGAGCGGACTGGGAGGCAGCGATGATCGGCCTGTGGGACACCACCGGCAACGAGGTGGTCAAGGCGCTCGCCGCCGAGCGGCGCAGCGCCGGCGGGGTGGCCAGTGGCATGGCACTCACCCTGATCGTGGTGGTGGACGAGAAGCGGGTCCGCGAGGCGGAGGCGGCGGCGACGATCGCCTCCGCCGCCCACCCGTGCCGGCTGCTGATCGTGGTTCGTTCCGATGTGGATCGGGATCGAAACCGGCTGGACGCGGAGATCGTCGTGGGGGGCCGGCTCGGCCCCGGTGAGGCGGTGGTGGCCCGGATGCACGGCCGGCTGGCCCTGCACGCCGAGTCGGTGGTGATGCCGCTGCTGGTGCCGGACGTACCGGTGGTGACCTGGTGGCACGCGGACCCGCCGGCCGAGATCGCCACCGACTTCCTGGGCGTGGTGGCCGACCGACGCATCACCGACGCCGCGCAGGCCGACAACCCGATCGAGGCGCTGCGGCAGCGGGCGCACGACTACGCGCCCGGAGACACCGACCTGGCCTGGACCCGGGTCACGTTGTGGCGCACCCTGGTGGCGGGCGCCTTCGACACCACCGAGGCGCGGGTCACCGCGGCGACCGTGGTGGCACCACCGACCGACCCGACGGCCGCGCTGATGCGTGGCTGGCTCGCTGCCCGGCTGGGGATCGATCCCGAGTGGCGGCACACCGACCAGCACGCCCGGATGTATGAGGTGCAATTGCGCTGCGCCAACGGCGACGAGCTGACACTGACCCGCAACGACAGCATGGCGGTGTTCCGCCGCACCGGCCAGGACGACCGTCTCCTGCCGCTGGTGCGCCGGCCCCTCGGCGACGAGCTGGCCGAGGAGCTACGCCGACTCGACGCCGACCAGGTGTACGCGGAGGCGCTCGGTGCCGCCGCGGGGCTCTCCGGGCTGGAACGCCGCCCCGCCCAACGGGTACATGTCTGGAAGGACCCGGCCCAGGCCCGGCAGGCCGAGGCGGGGATCACCGCGCACGCGGGGGTCGCACGGGCATGAGCGAGGCGAGTATCGCGGTCCACGCCGACGCCGAACTGTTGGCGCAGGCGGTGGCCGCCCGGTTACTGGTCCGGATCCTCGATGCGCAGACCGGGCGCGGTCAGGCGTCGGTGGTGTTGACCGGCGGGCGGATCGCCGCCGCCGTCTACCGAGCCTTGGCGGCGCTGCCCGCCCGCGACGCGGTCGACTGGTCCCGGGTGGACGTCTGGTGGGGCGACGAGCGGTTCCTGCCCGAGGGTGACCCGCAGCGCAACGCGACGCAGGCCCGGACGGCGCTCCTGGACGCGGTGCCGCTAGACCCGGCCCGGGTGCACCCGATGCCGGCTTCGGACGACCCGGCCGGCAGTGACCCGGAGGAGGCCGCGGCTCGGTACGCGGCGGAGCTGGCCCAGGCGGCCCGCCCCGGCACCGCCGTCCTCCCCCACTTCGACGTGCTCCTGCTGGGGGTGGGCGAGGACGGGCACGTGGCCTCGGTCTTCCCGGAGCATCCGGTGCACCACGAGAGCCGGCCGGTCAGTGCCGTCCGGGGTAGCCCGAAGCCGCCGCCGATCCGGACCACCCTGACCCTGCCGACGATCAACACCGCGGAGGAGGTGTGGCTGGTCGCCAGCGGGGCGGACAAAGCCCGCGCGGTCGGCCTGGCGCTGGCTGGTGCGGGGCCGGTGCAGCTACCGGCCGCCGGTGTGCGGGGCATCGACCGCACCCTCTGGCTGCTGGATCGCAGCGCCGCCGCCGACCTACCCGCCCGTTTCCGCAGCGTCCGCTGAGCTGCCGCCCAGCGGCGCCGTAGCGTCCGCTGCGGCGCCGCGCACGCGGCAACACCGACAGCGGGATGGGTGAAACGAAACCGCGCGCGGCTCGTCCGAAGACGAACCGCGCGCGGTGGTGACTCGACGTGCTGGGCTCAGCCGACGCTGGCCTGCTGAAGCCGCAGCCAGAGCCCAAGACCGACGATGCAGGCGAACCAGACAATGCCCACCAGAACGGTGTAGCGGTCCAGGTTCTTCTCGGCGACCGACGACCCCGCCAGGCTGGAGCTGACCCCGCCGCCGAACATGCTGGACATCCCACCGCCCTTACCCCGGTGTAGCAGGATCAGCAGGGTGAGCATGACGCTCGTAATGACCAGCAACACGATCAACGTGTACGCGAACCAGATCGGCATGGCGGGGGACAGTCCTCTCGTTGCGATCCTCGCCCGAGCAGAACGGGCACGGTGGCACCGACCGGCGGACGGGCGGAGTCAAGGATAGCGAAGCGGTCAGCCGGTGGTGTGCTCCGGGAACCGGCAGATCTTCGCGAACTCCTCAGCGTCCAGGCTGGCGCCGCCGACAAGGGCGCCATCCACGTCTGGCTGAGCCATGATGGCCGCCACGTTCGACGACTTGACCGACCCGCCGTACAGGATCCGCACCTGGTCGGCCGTCTCCTGACCAAGCTGCCCGGCAAGGCGCTGACGGAGCGCCCCGCAGACCTCCTGGGCGTCCTCCGGGGTGGCCGTCTTGCCGGTGCCGATCGCCCAGACCGGCTCGTACGCGACGACAACCTGGGTCACCTGCTCGGCGGAGAGCCCCTTGAGGGCGGCGTCGAGCTGGTCGTTGCAGTGCGCCACCTGGCCGCCCTGCTCCCGAACGTCCAGCCCCTCCCCCACGCAGAGGATCGGGGCGAGGCCATGGGTGAGCGCCGCCTGCACCTTCGCGTTGACGACCGCGTCATCCTCGTGGTGGTTCGCCCGCCGCTCGGAGTGGCCGACCGCCACGTAGGTGCAGCCCAGCTTCGTCAGCATCGGCCCGGCGATGTCACCGGTGTGCGCTCCCGACGCGTGCGGCGAGAGGTCCTGCGCGCCGTAACCCACCAGCAGCTTGTCCCCGTCCACGGCGGTCTGCACCGTCCGTAGGTCGGTGAACGGCGGTAGCACCACCGTCTCGACGTCGGTGAGCTGCTTCGCGGTGAGGCTCGCGGCGAGCTTCTGCACCAGCAGGTTCGCCTCGAGATGGTTGAGGTTCATCTTCCAGTTGCCGGCCATCAGCGGCCGGCGGGTGGGGTTGGCCATTCAGCTCTCCAAGGCCGCGATGCCGGGGAGGGCCTTGCCCTCCAGATACTCAAGACTGGCGCCGCCACCGGTGGAGATGTGGCTGAACGCCTGCTCGTCGAGGCCGAGCGCCCGCACCGCGGCGGCGGAGTCGCCGCCACCGACCACGGTGAACGCGTCCGACTTCGCGATCGCCTCGGCGACACCGCGGGTGCCGTGCGCGAAGGCCGCCATCTCGAACACGCCCATCGGGCCGTTCCAGAAGATCGTCCGAGCGTCCCGCAGCGCGGCGGCGAAACCAGCCACCGTCTCCGGGCCGATGTCGAGCCCGACCCGCTTGCTGGGGATCCCGTCCGCCCGCACCGTGTCGTGCGCGGCGTCCGGCGCGAACGCGTCCGCCGCCACCACGTCAACCGGCAGCATGATCTTGCCGTCGGCGCGGTCCAGCAGGCTCCGGCAGGTCTCGACCATCTCCTCCTCCAGCAGCGAGGAGCCCACCTCGTGGCCCTGCGCCTTCAGGAAGGTGAAGCACATGCCGCCGCCGACCAGCAGCCGGTCGACCTTCGGCAGCAACGCCTCGATCACCGCCAGCTTGTCGGAGACCTTCGACCCACCGAGCACCACCACGTACGGGCGGTCCGGCTCCCCGGCGAGGGTGCCGAGCACCTCCACCTCGCGCAGCACCAGCCGGCCCGCCACGTGCGGCAGCCGGGCCGGTACGTCGTAGACGCTGGCGTGTCGACGGTGCACTGCGCCGAACGCGTCGTCCACGTACGCGTCGGCGAGCGCGGCGAGCTGGTCGGCGAAGGCGCCCCGCTCCGCCTCGTCCTTGCTGGTCTCACCCGGGTTGAACCGAAGATTCTCCAGCAGGGCGACCTGGCCGTCGGCGAGGCCCGCCACCGTGGACCGGGCCGAGTCGCCGACCGTGTCCTCGGCGAAGTGCACCGGCGCACCGAGCAGCTCTCCGAGCCGCCCGGCGACCGGACGCAGGCTGAACGCCGGGTCGGGGCTGCCCTTCGGCCGCCCCAGGTGGGAGCAGACGACCACCTTCGCGCCGGCCTGGACGAGCGCGCCCAGGGTCGGCAGCACGGCCCGGATCCGGCCGTCGTCGGTGATCTGACCAGTCTGCTTGTCGAGCGGGACGTTCAGGTCCGCGCGGACCAACACCCGCCGACCCGTTACCTCCTCGGCGAGCAGGTCGTCGAGGGTGCGGATAGTCACCGGACCGACCTTCCCTTCGTCACCAGGCCCCCCGCGAGCTGCCTACGCGCACTCACAGCGACTGACCAACCAGCTTCACGAGATCCACCAGGCGGTTCGAGTAGCCCCACTCGTTGTCGTACCAGCCGACGATCTTCACCTGGTTGCCGATCACCTTGGTCAGCGGGGCGTCGAAGATGCAGGACGCCGGGTCGGTGACGATGTCGGCCGAGACGATCGGGTCCTCGTTGTAGGACAGGACACCGTTGAGCGGGCCGTTGGCGGCCGCCTTCATCGCGGCGTTGACCTCGTCCACCGTGGTCTCCCGGCCGACGGTGACGGTCAGGTCGGTGGCGGATCCGGTCGGGATCGGCACCCGCAGCGCGTAGCCGTCCAGCCGACCCTTGAGCTCCGGCAGCACCAGGCCGATCGCCTTCGCCGCACCGGTGGAGGTCGGCACGATGTTCAGCGCGGCGGCACGGGCGCGACGCAGATCCTTGTGCGGGGCGTCCTGGAGGTTCTGGTCCTGGGTGTAGGCGTGGATGGTGGTCATCAGACCCTGCTCGATGCCGAACGTGTCCTGCAGGACCTTCACCATCGGCGCCAGGCAGTTGGTGGTGCAGGAGGCGTTGGAGATGACGGTGTGCTTGGCCGGGTCGTACTCCGCGTGGTTGACGCCCATCACCACGGTGACGTCCTCGTTCTTCGCCGGCGCAGAGATGATCACCTTCTTGGCACCGCCGCCGACGTGCGCCTTCGCCTTGGTGGCGTCGGTGAAGAGGCCGGTGGACTCGATGACCACGTCCACGCCCAGCTCACCCCAGGGCAGGTTCGCCGGGTCCTTCTCGGCGTACACCTTGATGGTCTTGCCGCCCACGGTGATCTCGTCCGCGCTGGCCTTCACCTCGTACGGCAGCCGGCCGAGGATGCTGTCGTACTTGACAAGGTGGGCGAGCGTCGCGTTGTCGGTCAGGTCGTTGACCGCCACGATCTCGATGTCAGCGCCGGACGCCAGCACTGCCCGGAAGAAGTTACGGCCGATCCGGCCGAAGCCGTTGATGCCAACCCGGATGGTCACAGGTCCCATCTCCTCGCGTTCTAGTCCGCCGGCGTGATGACCCACGGGCCGGCGACGAGTCTGCGCCAGCCGGTGGAACCAACCGGCCGTTTGACGGTTCATCTCGGCCGCCCCGCCGCGGTCCGAGGGACCGACCGCCCGAGGCGGTGCGCACGGCGAGGAATGCCGAGTGCCGGCTCCCTTGCCGTACGCAGCGACCCTATCCGAGCATGGGGGGTCCTGCTCCGGCGGGTGGTTCCCGCCGCCGTCCTATCAGACCACGAGCATGTCCGGCGTGACTGCCGCTTCGGTATCCGGGATGCCGAGATCGCGGGCTCGCTTGTCGGCGAGCGCGAGCAGCCGCCGGATCCGTCCGGCGATCGCATCCTTGGTCAACGGCGGGTCGGCGAGCGCGCCCAGTTCCTCCAGCGATGCCTGGCGGTGCTCCAGCCGCAGCCGCCCGGCCGAGGTCAGGTGGTACGGCGCGTCGTCGGCGAGGATCTCCAGGGCACGGGTGACCCGGGCGGCGGCGGCGACCGCCGCCCGCGCCGACCGGCGCAGGTTCGCGTCGTCGAAGTTCGCCAACCGGTTCGCGGTGGCCCGCACCTCCCGCCGGACCCGACGTTCCTCCCAGGCCAGCACGCTGGCATGGGCGCCGATCCGGGTGAGTAGGGCGGCGATGGCGTCGCCGTCCTTGACGACCACCCGGTCCACGCCGCGCACCTCGCGGTTCTTCGCGGCGATGCCGATCCGGCGGGCCGCGCCGACCAGGGCGAGTGCCGACTCCGGGCCGGGGCAGGTGATCTCCATCGCACTGGAGCGACCCGGCTCGGTCAACGAACCGTGCGCCATGAACGCGCCGCGCCAGGCCGAGACCGCGCAGCAGACGTTGGCGGCCACCACATGCGGTGGCAGGCCCCGCACCGGCCGACCGCGGACATCGAGCAGGCCGGTCTGCCGGGCCAGGAACTCCCCGTCCTTGACCACCCGCACGATGAAGTGACTGCCCTTGCGCAGGCCACCGGAGGCGAGGACGTGGATCTCGCTGGGGTAGCCATAGACATCGGCGATCTCCCGCCGCAGCCGCCGGGCCACCGCCCCGGTGTCCAGCTCGGCCTCCACGACCACCCGACCGGAGACGATGTGCAACCCGCCGGCGAAGCGCAGCAGCGCCGCCATCTCCGCCCGCCGGCAGCAGGGCTTGGGCACGTCAACCCGGCTCAGCTCGTCCTTGACCGCCGCCGTCATCGCCATTGTGCGTCCTCTCACGGACCGGTTCCGGCGTGTCGCCGGAGATTACGTACGTGTCTAACGAGCGGCGCCCAGGACCGGCACCAGAGCAGCGGCGAGAGCAGCCGAATCATGACAGGGCGTGCCGTCGTTGACCGCGACCGGGGCGAGGATCAGCCGAGCGCCCAGCGATTCTGCCGCACGCTCGACCGGCGCGGGATCGCCCACCGCCTTGACGTCTCCGAGTACGCAGTCGACCCGCAGCTTCGGCAGGTACCACCGCAGCTCGGCCAGGTGATCAGCGACCGAGAGCCCGAGCGTCTCCTTCTCGGCGGCCAGGTTCAGGGTAACCAGCCGGCGGGCGGGGCTCGCGGCGATGGCCACGGCCAGTTCCGGCACCAACAGGTGCGGCAGTACGCTGGTATACCAGCTGCCCGGGCCGAAGAGGAGCCAGTCGGCCGCGCCGATGGCGGCCACCGCCTCGGGGCAGGCCGCCGGCGCCTCCGGGTTCAGCCGCAGCGACTCGACCCGGCCGGTGGTGACGGCCACCTGATGCTGGCCGCTGACGATGCTGACCTCCGCCGGCCGGCCGGGGTCAACACCTCGGACCCGCGCCTCGATCCCGACCGGCTCGCAGGACATCGGCAGCACCCGCCCGACCGTGCCCAACATCGCGCCGGCATGCTCCAGCGCCGCCACCGGGTCGCCGAGCAGCTCCATCAGCCCGCAGAGCACGAGATTGCCGACGGCATGCCCGGTCAGTCCGCTCGCGGTGGCCGCCGGGTCGCCGAGCGTCGGCGTCGGCGCCGTGGCGAAGCGGTGTTGGAAGAGCCCGGCGCTGCGCTGCGTAGCGGGATGATCTCCGGCCAGCGCGACGAGCGCCTGCCGCAGGTCCCCCGGCGGCAGCCCGCCCCGCTCCGCCCGCAGCCGGCCGCTGGACCCGCCGTCGTCGCCGACCGTCACCACCGCGGTCAGATCAAGATCGAGTTCGGGAGCACAGCGCCGCAGTGCCCGCAGCGAAGCGGAGAGTCCGTGCCCACCGCCGAAGGTGACCACCCGGATAGCCGTCACTCGCGCCCCAGGTCACGGTGCTGCGCGTTGACGGCGAGGCCGGTCTGCCGCAGCCGCGCGGCCAACTCCTCGGCGATGGCGACACTGCGGTGCTTGCCACCGGTACAGCCGACGGCGGCGGTCAGATACCGCTTACCCTCCCGCTCGAAACCAGCGGTGGTGGCATTTAGCAGGTCGGCGAAGGTCGCCACGAAATCCTCGGCGCCCTCCTGGCCCAACACGTACGAACTGACCGCCTCCACCTGCCCGGTGTGCTCGCGCAACTCCGGCACCCAGTACGGGTTCGGCAGGAACCGGGCGTCGCAGACGAAGTCGGCATCCGGCGGCACGCCGTACTTGAAACCGAAGGAGACCACGGTCACCCGCAGCCGCCGGGCATCCTCGGCGCCGAAGAGCTCCTCGATCCGCCGACGCAGCTGGTTGACGTTGAGGTGGCTGGTGTCGACGAACACGTCGGCCTGGTCGCGGGCCCCCTCCAGCAGCCCGCGCTCCACCGCGATGCCGTCGGCGAGCCGCCCCTCCCCCTGCAACGGGTGCGAACGCCGGACGCTCTCAAAGCGCCGGATCAACACCTCGTCGTCGGCGTCAACGAAGACCACCCGCGGGGCGAAACCCCGCTCCTTGAGCTCCCGGATCGCACCCGCCAGGTCGGTGGAGAACGCCCGGGAGCGCACGTCCAGCACCATCGCCGTACGCCGGGCGGCGCCACCGGCCTTCATCGCCAGCTCGGCCATGTCCAGCATCAGCGCCTGGGGCAGGTTGTCGACCACGTAGTAGCCGACATTCTCCAGGGCGCGGGCAACGGTGCTGCGCCCACCGCCGGAGACCCCGGTCACCACCACGAGCGTGGTGTCGGTGCCCGACGGGTCGAGCCCGTCCGGCACGCTCGGCTGCCCCTCGATCACCTGGTACCCCCAACCTGTGACACCGCGCCCCGAACTGGGTCACGGGTTCGAACAGCGACTCTAACCCGCCGAACCACCCAGATCTCCCGCGTCACATTCCCGACACCGGGACAGCTCGCCTTACCACCGGCCACCAAACCTTCCCGGCACCGCGCCACTCTGTTATCGCCGCCGCAGCGCCTTGACCCGGTCCGGGCCGAGCACATTGACGTATTCCCAGGGCTCATCCAGGCAGGAGTCGACCTCGGCCGCCGCGACGATGTCGGTCAGCCGGGCCACCAGCTCGTCCGGATCCGGTCCCAGTTGCTCGCAGAGCGACAGGTGCACCGCCCGGATCGCGCCGCCGATCTCCCCCGGCTCCACCTCATAGGTCTCCCAGGCATCGTAGAGATAGCCGGCGAGCCCGTCCCAGACACGAGCTGCCCGCTCGACCACCAGCAGGGTCGGTTCGGCGGCCGGCCGCTGCGCCAGCACCCGCAGCTCCTCCACAATCGCCTGGCCGGCCTTGACCACGTCGTACAGGTCCCAGTGGTACCCGTTGGTCGCGTCGCCGGCGATCGAGTCGATGGTCCGGCCCACATCGGCCAGTTCCGCGGCGCTCGGCGCGGCCAGCCGGCCGGCGTAGCCCCGCAGCCGGCTCGCCAACACCCGGTCCCCGGCTGCCCACTCACCCACCAGCCAGGCCAGTCGCCCGGCGGGTACGGTGCGGGCGAGGTCGACCAGTTCGGCCACCCGGGGATCAATCTGCACCGCCGACGGCGGGGTGGCCGCCGACGACCAGTCGAACCCGTCCTCGACCGCGGCGGCGGTCAACGCCGCCGCGTGCGCGCACAACTCGTCCGCGCCGGCCGCGCAGTCGCACTCGACGGTGAAGCCCGCCGCGGTAACCCCGACCCAGGTCTCGCACGGCGGCTCCCCGGCCAGCCGGAACACCCCGCTGGCACCCCCGCCGGCAGGGTCGACCCGCACCGGCTGCCGGGCTTTCCGAAGCGTGTCCGCCGCGTCACGGGCCAGCGCCCCGGCCTCACCCCGAAGGGCGTCGATGTCAATTCGTACCGCCATCCGACCATTCAACCGGATCAGCGAACCGTCGCCCCGAGCCGGGCAGCGGCGGTCAGGTCAGCTCCGGGAGGCGGACCGTCCTCCGGGCCGGCCAACGCGTCGACGTCCTGGAAGCCCGGCGACGAAGGACGCCCAGGCGACCGATCCGAAGACGAGCACCGGACCAACCGGATCCTTCGAGTCCCGGACCGCCAGCCCGTCATCCAGCCCCGCCACCTCGACGCAGTTCGAGTCATTCGCACCGCTGCGACTGCTCTTCCTCCATCGGACTGCTGCAAGCTCCGAGGACTTCATCGGTATCGCTCCAAGGGGTCGGACTCAGTCCGGGGCCTCGGCAACGACCTGGGCGAGGAAGTCCGCCGATCGGTCAGGGTCGAGTGCCTTCGCCCGCACATGATCGAACATGAGTCTATATCGCGCCACCTGGCGGTCTTCCTCCAACAGCAGGGTGCTGGTGTCGTTACTCAGATAGACCACTGTCGGATCAAGCCGCGGATCGGCGTATTCCAGCAGCGTAAAGGCACCGCCCATCGCGGCGTGCGCTCCAGCGCCAAACGGCAGGATCTGGATCTCGATCGTCGGCAGCTCACAGGCTTCGACCAGGCGTTGGAGCTGTGCACGCATCACCTTCGGGCCACCAACGACACGATGGAGGACCGCCTCGTCCAGCACGATCCACAACGACGGTGGCACGTCCCGCGACAGCAACGCCTTGCGCGCCAGCCTCGCCGCCACGACGCGATCTACCTCATCCTGGCTCCCGAGGCAGCGTCCGGCTTTGACAATCGCCCGGACGTACTCCTCCGTCTGCAACAGCCCCGGCACGTAAAGACTTTCGAAGGTGCAGATCGAGGCAGCCTCGGCCTCGAATCCAACGTAGGCATCAGGCAACACGTCATCGTAGGCGCTCCACCATCCCTTCTGCCGGGACTGCCGAAGCAACGCGGTGAGCGACGCCCGCTCCTCGGCGGTGGCTTCGTAGAGGTCAAGCAACGCCTGCATGTCCTTGGGCATCACCCGGGTATGCCCAAGCTCGAAACGAATGACCTTGCTCCGGTGCCACCCCAACGTCTTGGCGACCCCGTCGGCGGTACGACCTGTCCGGTCCCGCAGGCGGCGCAACTCACGGCGCAGCCGGCGGGCCCTGATCGTCGGACTCGGCACCTGAACCACGCCGAAACCCCCTTCGCCTAGAGCTCCTGATTCTCTTCATAACGCTGCAGGAATTCAAGGTCTATCGTCAATTTTTACGACGTTGCATTTCTAGCTCGCATAGCTCAGGCTGAGGGTAACCAACCGCTTACCCAGCGAAGGAGGTTGCCGGATGACACACGACCAGGCGTCGAAGTGGACGCGGCAGGACCGGATCGCGGCCGGGCACCGTACGGACCTCGCCGAGCTTCTCGACCAGGCGGATGTCTCCGAACGGGTCCGCGCCGCCGTCACGCAGGCATTGACGGACTCAACCACCTCGACCGCGTACGTCGATGCCCTGGTCGCCCGCTATGCGACCGAGCGCGAGCGGCGCTCGGGGTCGGTGGTGCCACCCGCCTGTGTCGCTGACGCGCACCGCCGGTGGACGCTGCACCTTACCTACCAAGCCGATGATCTGCCGGCGGCCCGGGACCGGGCGGTCACCTACGTCGAAGGGCTGACGTTGCTGCGTCCGGAGCTGTCGGCCAACACCGTCCTGCTGTCCCGGGCCGACGCCTGGAATCAGGTCGAGCCGCTGTTCTGCGGCCAGCTCGGCCCGGACCGGGAGGTCTGCGCGGATACCCTCGGACATGCCGGCTTCCACCAGGCCGCCGGCCTGGGCGGGTTCCGCTGGGGCGACGGCGACGACGGGTACGGCCGGTGACCGCGTCGACCTACCCCCGGGTGTCGCCGTGCCAACACTGCGGCCTGGCGGTGCTCCGCGACAACGACGGCGTCTGGATCCACTCCACGCTCAGCTATGTCTGCCGGGACCGGTACGGCGCACTGCGGGGCTCCTACGCCAATCCCGAGCCACCGGCCACAACGCAGCTGCGGCCACCATTCGGGGTCCAGCCGACGAGGTAAGCCAGCAACCAGCCCCGCACGGCCGGGCGTGGGCCGCCGCGTCAGGGGCCACTCGTAGACTGCGCCCCATGCCCTCCCCCACCGACCAGCAGCCCGCCGCGTTGGAAACGCTGCGGCGTGTCTTCGGCTACGACGCCTTCCGGGGCTTCCAGCAGGAGGTCATCGAGCACGTGACGGCCGGCGGGGACGCCCTGGTGCTGATGCCCACCGGCGGCGGCAAGTCGCTCTGCTACCAGATCCCGGCGCTGCTGCGCGACGGCGTCGCGGTGGTCGTGTCACCGTTGATCGCGCTGATGCAGGACCAGGTTGACGCGCTGACCGCGGTCGGGGTCCGGGCCGGCTTCCTCAACTCGACGCTGGACCTCGACGCCCGCCGTGCCGTCGAGCGGGCCTTCGTCGCCGGGGAACTGGATCTGCTCTACCTCGCCCCGGAGGCCCTGGGCACCCGGGGCGTGCAGCACCTGCTCGACCAGGGGCGGATCAGCCTCTTCGCGATCGACGAGGCGCACTGCGTGTCGCAGTGGGGGCACGACTTCCGCCCGGACTACCTCGCCCTGTCAATGCTGCACGAACGCTGGCCGGGGGTGCCCCGGGTGGCGTTGACCGCCACCGCGACCAGCGCCACCCGGGCCGAGATCGCCACCCGGCTCCAGCTCACCTCGGCCCGGCACTTCGTCGCCAGCTTCGACCGGCCCAACATCCAGTACCGCATCGCGGCGAAGCGGGAGCCGAAGCGGCAGCTGCTGGCCCTGCTCCGGGACGAGCACCCGGCCGACGCCGGCATCATCTACTGCCTCTCCCGGGCCAGCGTGGAGAAGACCGCGGAGTTCCTGGTCGACAACGGCATCGCCGCGCTGCCCTACCACGCCGGCCTGGACGCGGTCACCCGCGCCCGGCACCAGCAGCGTTTCCTGCGGGAGGACGGCCTGGTCATGGTCGCGACGATCGCGTTCGGGATGGGCATCGACAAACCGGACGTACGGTTCGTCGCCCACCTTGACCTACCGAAATCGGTGGAGGGCTACTACCAGGAGACCGGCCGCGCCGGACGGGACGGCCTGCCGGCGACAGCCTGGCTCGCCTACGGCCTGACGGATGTGGTGCAGCAGCGCCGGCTGATCGACACCTCGGAGGGGGACCTGGCGCACCGGCGTAACCTCGCCGCCCATCTGGAGGCGATGCTCGCGCTCTGCGAGACGGTCCGCTGCCGCCGGGTGCAGCTGCTGGACTACTTCGGCGAGACCGCCACCGCCTGCGGCAACTGCGACACCTGCCTGCAGCCGCCCGAGTCGTGGGACGGCACGGTCGCCGCGCAGAAGCTGCTCTCCACGGTCTACCGGCTCGACCGGGAACGTAACCAACGCTTCGGCTCCGGGCACTGCATCGACATCCTGCTCGGCCGCGCCACCGACAAAATCCAGCAGCACCGGCACGACTCCCTGACAGTCTTCGGGATCGGCACCGAGCTGAGCGAGGCGGAGTGGCGGGGGGTGGTCCGGCAACTGCTCGCCGAAGGGCTGCTGGCGGTCGAGGGAGACTACGGCACCCTCGCCCTCACCGACACCAGCGCGGAGGTGCTGGGCCGGCGCCGCACCGTCATGCTCCGCCGCGAACCGGCCCGGAAGGCCCGACCGGCGAAGCCCCGCGGCGCGGCCACCGTGGTCGCCGAGCTGGCGCCGGCCGCCGCCGATGCCTTCGAGCGGCTGCGCGCCTGGCGGGCCACCACCGCCAAGGAGCAGGGCGTGCCGGCGTACGTGATCTTCCACGACGCCACGCTGCGGCAGATCGCCACCGACGCCCCGGCCGACCTGGCCGACCTGTCCCAGGTCGGTGGCGTCGGCGAGGCGAAGCTGGCGAAGTACGGCGAGCAGGTGCTGACCGTACTCGCCGACGACCCGCACCCGGCTTGACCAACCGGAGTTGCCTGGCAGGTAGCACATGTGCTACTTTGACCAATTCACCCGTAGAGCAACCTGAACCGGGTTGCCTGGTAGCCGGGTGTGTGCAGGTCCGTGCCGGCGTCGACGACGGTTCAGCGCCGGACGATGAACTCCGTCAGCACCGGGGCGAGGGTCTGCGCCGACGGTACGTGTCCCTCGCCGGGCAGCACCCGGTGCGTGCCCCGCGGCAGCGCCACGGCGGCGGCGCGGGCCACCTCGATCATCGGGTCCGGGCTCTCGCCGCCGCTGAGCACCAGCGCGGGCACGGAAACCCAGGCGGCGACCTCCACCGGCAGGGTGCCACCGCGGCTGCGGTCACCCATGACCGCCGAGTCGTAGGCGAGCGTCGGCGCGAGCGCCACCACGTCGGCCCACCACGGCTCGTGGCGTAGCTCGGCCACCGCCTCCGCCGGCACACCGGTGGTCTGGAAGAACAGCGCCACCGCGTCGTCGCGTCGATCCTCCGACAGCAGCGTGGTCAGGGCCTCGGCGTAGTCGCGGGCCTCCTGACGGTCCTCGGCGGTGTCCGCGCCGAAGGGCGGTTCGTGGAGCACGATCGCCCGGGCCGGCACCCCGGCGGCCGCGGCGTGCAGCACCAGTGCGGCACCGGACGAGTGCCCGTACAGGATGACGTCGGTACCGAGGTCGTTGACGAGGGCGGCGATGTCCTCGACCTCCCGCTCGACGGCGTACGGGCTGACGTCGCCGCTGTCGCCGCGACCACGACGGTCGTAGTTGACGACCGGTAGGTGGGCGCCGAGCCCCTCGGCCAGCTGGCGGGTCTTCGCCCGGTCGCAGGTGGCGCCGCCGACCACGATCAGCGAATCCGCGCCGTGCTCTCCGTGGCGTTCGTACGCGATCGCCGTGCCGTCCGCGGACGTCACCTTCAGCATGCCCAACCCTTCCGTCAGCAACACTCCGATAGACACGTACTACGTGCGAGGTTCATCTGGCGGCGTCGAATCGCCGAGCGCGGCGAGGATCGCCTCGGCGGTCCGCTTGCCGACCCCGGGGACCTCGGTGATCTCCTCCACCGAGGCGGCGGAGAGCCGCTTCAGCGAGCCGAAGTGCCGCAGCAGCGCCTTGCGCCGCACCTCGCCCAGCCCGGACACCCGGTCCAGCGCCGACTCGGTCATCCGCCGGGAACGCCGCTGCCGGTGGAACGTGATGGCGAACCGGTGCGCCTCGTCCCGCACCCGCTGCAGCAGGTAGAGGCCCTCCGAGGTGCGCGGCAGGATGGCCGGGAAGTCGTCGTCGGGCAGCCACACCTCCTCCAGCCGCTTCGCCAGCCCGCACAGCGCCACATCATCGACGCCCAACTCGGCGAGGGCCTGCGCCGCCGCCGCCACCTGCGGCGCACCCCCGTCCACCACCACCAGCTGTGGTGGGTAGGCGAACCGGCGCGGCCGGCCGGTGGTCGGATCGACCAGGGTGCCGACCCGGGGCTCGTCGGGCGCGCCCGGCCCGGTCGAGGCCGGCGTGGTCGAAGCCATCCCGGTCGAGGCCGGCGTGGTCGAAGCCATCCCGGTCGAGGCCGGCGTGGTCGGGGCGACTGGCTCACCGGCCGACTCGACACCGGCCTCCCCCGTCTCGGCCCGGGCGTCCAGGTAGCGGGCGAACCGCCGTCGCAGCACCTCCGACATCGCCGAGAGGTCGTCGGTGGCGCCCCGGATGATGAACCGCCGGTACTCGCTCTTACGCGGCAACCCGTCCTCGAAGACCACCATGCTGGCCACCACGTCGGTGCCCTGGATCTGGGAGATGTCGTAACACTCGATGCGCAGCGGCGCCGTCTGCAGGCCCAGCGTCTCGGCGATCTCGTCGAGGGCCTTGCTCCGGGTGGTCAGATCACCGGCGCGTTTGAGCTTGTGCCGGGCCAGGGCGTCGGTGGCGTTACGCGCGACCGTCTCCAGCAGGGCCCGCTTGTCGCCGCGCTGCGGCACCCGCAGCGTCACCCGGCTGCCGCGGTGGTCGGAGAGCCAGTCGGCGAGCGCCTCGACGTCGGCGGGCAGCTCGGGCACGAGCAGTTCCCGGGGGACATCGGCCTCGCCGTGTTCCCCGCCGTACACCTGGGTGCAGAAGTGGTGGACGAGATCACCGATGGTCAGCTCCTCGGTCTTCTCGACCACCCAGCCGCGCTGCCCGCGGATGCGCCCGTCCCGCACGTGAAACACCTGCACGGCCGCCTCCAGCGGGTCATCGGCGAAGGCGACCACGTCGGCGTCGGTGCCGTCGCCGAAGACCACGGTCTGCTTCTCCATCGCCCGGCGCAGGGCGGCCAGGTCGTCGCGGAGCCGGGCGGCCCGCTCGAACTCCAGCGCCGCGCTGGCGTCGGCCATCTCCCGCTCCAACCGGCGGACCATGAGGTCGGTCCGGCCGCCCATGAAGTCGCAGAAGCCGTCCACGATCGCCCGGTGCTCATCGGCCGATACGCTGCCGACGCAGGGCGCGGAACACTTGTCGATGTAGCCCAGCAGGCAGGGACGGCCGACCTGACCGGCCCGCTTGAACACCCCGGACGAGCAGGTGCGCGCCGGAAAGACCCGGAGCAGCAGGTCGAGCGTCTCGCGGATCGCCCAGGCGTGCGAGTACGGCCCGAAGTAGCGCACCCCCTTGCGCTTCGCCCCCCGCATGACCTGGAGTCGGGGGAACTCCTCGGCAACGGTGACCGCCAGGTACGGGTACGACTTGTCGTCCCGGTAGCGGACATTGAACCGCGGATCGTACTGCTTGATCTCGGTGAACTCCTGCTGGAGCGCCTCGACCTCGGTGGCGACGGAGATCCAGTCCACCGATTCGGCGGTGAAGACCATCTGCCGGGTGCGCTGGTGCAGATTGACCGGGTCGGCGAAGTAGGAGTTGAGCCGGTTGCGCAGGTTGCGCGCCTTGCCAACATAGATGACCCGGCCGGTCCCGTCGCGGAACCGGTAGACCCCAGGTGACTCCGGGATCGTGCCGGACACGGGACGGTAGGACGAGGGATCAGCCACGTTCCGAGCCTAGTCGCCGACTCCGACAGCCTCCGGCCGCGCCAACCCCGGCGGGGTCGGCCCGACCGGGCCGGCCACGTCGACCGCCGCCAGTCAGGCGAGCGAGATCTGGTCGCCGTTGACCGTGACATCCCGCGGGGCGAGGGACTTGGTGGACGGGCCGGTCAGCACCGAGCCGTCCTCGATCGAGAACTTACTCCCGTGACAGGTGCAGTTGATCGTGCCACCGTCCACGTTCCCCACCGGACAGTTCTGGTGCGGGCAGATCGGGTCGAAGCCCTTGAACTCCCCCGCTGACGGTTGGGTGATGACAACCCCCTGCGCGGCGTAGACGACACCGCCCCCGACCGGGATGTCACTGGTCCGGGCCAGCGACTGGGCTCCCTCCCGATCGCCGCCACCCGGGTCGCCGCTCTCGCTCAACGCCGGGCCGGCGCTGGCCTCGGCTTCGCCGGTGGAGCTGTCGCCGCAGGCGGCCAGGGCCATCGCCGCGCCGACCGCACCCGCGCCGGCCAGCACGGCCCGCCGGGTCCGCACGCCGTCGCCAGTGCCGACCCCCGCACCGGTCCCCGTCTGCTCGTCACTCATGTCGCCATCTCCTCGGCCCAACGAACCGCCGCCATGGTGGTGTGCCCCAGTCGGTCCCGAAACCAACGCGCCCCGTCGGTTCACCCGGTCCGCGCCCCGGGGCCACCCGTGCGACCCTACCCGGCCGGCGAGGGTCACCGGCCCGGTCGCCTTGGCGCGCTGATCATTCACCGGTCCGGGTCGCCCTCGGGTGACCCGGACCGGTGAATCCGGCCAGTCACCGTGCCCTGACGGCGGACTTGCGAGGGGCACGGGTCTTCGCCTCGGCCGCGCGGGGCTTCGCCCCGTTGGCCTTGGCCGCCCGGGAGGTGGCCTGCGCCGCGCCCTTCGCCGCACCGTCGAGCTTGAGCACCTGGCGCACAAACTGGCCGGTGTGGCTCTCGGGCACCTCGGCGACCTCCTCCGGGGTGCCGGCGGCGAGGACCGTGCCGCCGCGGTGGCCGCCCTCCGGCCCCATGTCGATGATCCAGTCAGCGGTCTTGATCACGTCCAGGTTGTGCTCGATGGTGATCACCGTGTTGCCCTTGTCGACCAGTCCCTCCAGCACCATCAGCAGCTTCCGGATGTCCTCGAAGTGCAGCCCGGTGGTCGGCTCGTCGAGCACGTAGACCGTCCGCCCGGTAGAGCGCTTCTGCAGCTCCGAGGCGAGCTTGACCCGCTGCGCCTCGCCACCGGAGAGGGTCGGCGCGGGCTGGCCCAGCCGGACGTAGCCGAGCCCCACGTCCACCAGCGTCCGAAGGTGCCGGTGGATGGCCGGAATGGCGGAGAAGAACTCCGCCGCCTCCTCGATCGGCATCTCCAGCACGTCCGAGACGGTCTTGCCCTTGTAACGCACCTCCAGGGTCTCCCGGTTGTACCGGGCGCCCTTGCAGACCTCGCACGGCACGTAGACGTCGGGCAGGAAGTTCATCTCGATCTTGAGAGTGCCGTCGCCGGAGCATGCCTCACACCGGCCCCCCTTGACATTGAACGAGAACCGGCCCGGCCCGTACCCCCGGACCTTGGCCTCGACCGTCTCGGCGAACAGCTTGCGAACATGATCCCAGACGCCGGTGTAGGTGGCCGGGTTGGACCGCGGGGTGCGCCCGATCGGCGACTGGTCCACCCCGACCACCTTGTCCACGTGTTCCAGACCGGCGACCCGGGTGTGCCGGCCCGGCACCAGCCGCGCCCCGTTGATCTGGTTGGCCAGCACCGCGTACAGGATGTCGTTGACCAGGGTCGACTTGCCGGAGCCGCTGACCCCGGTGACGGCGATCAGCTGACCGAGCGGGAACGTCACGGTCAGATTCCGGAGGTTGTGTTCGCGGGCCCCCCGCACCGTCAGCTCCCGGCCCGGCGTCTGCGGCCGGCGCCGCTCCGGCGTCGGGATCTCCTTCCGGCCGGCGAGATACGCCCCGGTCACCGACTCCGGGTTCTCCAGCAGTGCCGGGACCGACCCGCTGTGCACGATCTGGCCGCCGTGTTCGCCCGCCCCCGGACCGATATCGACGATCCAGTCCGCCGTCCGGATGGTGTCCTCGTCGTGCTCGACGACGATCAACGTGTTGCCGAGCCCGCGCAGGCGCAACAGCGTCTCGATCAGGCGGTGGTTGTCGCGCTGGTGCAGACCGATCGACGGCTCGTCCAGCACGTAGAGGACGCCGACCAGGCCGGAACCGATCTGGGTGGCCAGCCGGATACGCTGCGCCTCACCCCCGGAGAGGGTGCCGGCCGGGCGGTCCAGGGAGAGGTAGTCCAGCCCGACGTCGAGCAGGAACCGCAGCCGAGCGTTGATCTCCTTGAGGACCCGCTCGGCGATCAGCCGCTGCCGATCGGTCAACTCGACACCGGCGAGCAGCTCGGCGCACTCCCCGACGGACATCCCGCACACCTCGGCGATACTCCGACCGGCGACGGTGACCGCCAGCACCTCCGGCTTGAGCCGGGCGCCGCCGCAGGCGGCACAGGGCACGTCCCGCATGTAGCCCTCGTACTTCTCCCGGGACCACTCCGACTCGGTATCCGAGTGCCGGCGCTCGATCCACTGCATCACGCCCTCGAAGCCGGTGTAGTACGAGCGTTCCCGGCCGTACTTGTTGCGGTACCGCACGTGCACCTGGTCGTCGGCGCCGTGCAGGATCGTCTTCTGGATCCGGGCCGGCAGCGCCCGCCACGGCGTGTCGAGATCGAAGTGCTCCGCCTCGCCCAGCGCCCCCAGCAGGCGCAGGAAGTATTCCAGGGTGTGCCCGCCGGACCAGGGCTGGATCGCCCCCTCCCGCAGGGTGCGCTCCGGGTCGGGGATCACCAGCTCTGGGTCGACCTCCTTCTTCGTGCCCAGGCCGGTGCACTCCGGGCACGCGCCGTAGGGGGCGTTGAAGGAGAAGACCCGGGGCTCCAGGTCCTCGATCGCGAGCTGGTGGTCGTTGGGGCAGGCCAGCTGCTCCGAGTAGCGGCGCTCCCGCTCCGGGTCGTCCTCGGGCAGGTCGACGAAGTCCAGCAGCACCAGACCGCTGGAGAGCCCGAGCGCCGCCTCGACCGAGTCCGTCAGCCGCTGCTTGGCGGACGGCTTCACGGTGAGCCGGTCGATGACCACCTCGATGGTGTGCTTCTCCTGCTTCTTGAGCTTCGGTGGCTCGGTCAGCGGATGCACCACCCCGTCCACCCGGGCCCGGGCGTAACCCTTCGCCTGCAGCTCGGCGAAGAGGTCCACATATTCGCCCTTACGACCCCGGATGACCGGCGCGAGCACCATGAACCGGGTGCCCTCCGCCATGGCCAGGACCCGGTCAACGATCTGCTGCGGGGTCTGCCGGGAGATCCGCTCGCCGCAGACCGGGCAGTGCGGCTGGCCGATCCGGGCGAAGAGCAGGCGCAGGTAGTCGTAGACCTCAGTGATCGTGCCCACGGTCGACCGGGGGTTACGCGAGGTCGACTTCTGGTCGATGGAGACGGCCGGGCTGAGCCCCTCGATGAAGTCCACATCCGGCTTGTCCATCTGGCCGAGGAACTGCCGCGCGTACGACGACAACGACTCGACGTAGCGCCGCTGCCCCTCGGCGAAGATCGTGTCAAAAGCCAGGCTCGACTTGCCGGAACCAGACAGCCCGGTGAACACGATGAGCGCGTCCCGCGGCAGGTCGAGACTGACGTCACGCAAGTTGTGCTCGCGCGCGCCACGGATGATGAGTCGGTCAACCACGGTGCGTGTACTCCCGGGGTGCGGATTGATGGCAGCTGTCGCCCGACGGCCCGCCCGGGAGGTCTGACCCGGATGACAGCCAAGCGGTTGCGCTGTGCGGTTGTGTCGCCCATCGGGCGTGGTGGTTAGCCCGTTGAGCGTGGTGATTACCTGGCCACTTCGTCACTTGGTCACCTTTGTTACCTGGTCACCTCTATAACTGGTCACCTTTGTTACCTGGTCACCAAGCGTCAACGAGTGCCTCGGCAAGCCTAGCGCTGGGCTGTGACACTTCCCTTCGCCCGCGCATTCCCCCAGCTCAGGTCGGTCAGCCGGGCACCACCCGTACCCCCGGGGTTTCCACCACCGCGCCACCGCCCGGCACCGCCACCAACGCCCGCCCAACGGAGCGGGGTCGGCCCGTGCCGTCCACCCGCCGGCTCGCCGGCGTCGGTAGGGCCACCGCGCCGGCCAACGCGTTCACCAGACTCGACCGGCTCGACCGGCTCGACCGGCCCGACCGGGACGGGCCGAGCAGGCCGAGAGTCCGACCGGGCGCCACCTCCGCGCGTAGCGGATCGAGCCCCGCACCTCGCCGCGCACTGACCGGCAGCACCGGCACCCCCGGCGCTGCCGCCGCAACCTGCCGCACCACCAGGACCGGATCGGCGACCAGGTCAGCGTTGGTCAGCACCACCAGCAGCCGGGCCCCCGACTCCCGCGCGAGCGCGAGCAGCCACTCGATCCGTCCGAGGTCCGGCTCGGGACGCATCGGCTCGACCACCGCCGTGGCGGTCAGGTTGGCCGCCAGGATCTGCCCGTGGGTGTCCCTGCCGGCGGGCGGTTCCCGCAACGCGGTACGTCGGGGCAGCACCACCTCGACCGTGACGTGTCGGTCGGGCCAGGTGGCGAGCAGCACCCAGTCCCCCACGCACGGCAGGTACGTCCGGTCCCGGGCGGCCGTGGCCAGCACCGCCCCGCCGAGGGTGGCGCGGAGCGGGCCGGCAGCCCCGAGGACGGTGCACACCCCCCGCTCCACCCAGGCCACCCGGCCGGGCTGATAGTCGCCGCGCCGTCGTGCGTCGGACGCCCGGTCGGCGTCCCAGCCCAGGGCTGCCAGGTCGATGGTCATGAAATTCACTACCTCCTCCGACCTCCCGGCCTCGCGTTGTCGCCGACCGTAGGGCGCACCGCCGGCACCCGAAACCGATTTCCCCGGCGACGAAGGGACGGCCCACCGCTAGGGTCGGGAGGTGACCTCCGATCCACTGCGGCTGACCGGCGAGGTGGACGACGCCACCGCCCGTCTCCTGCGCACCACGGCGGACCTCGACGAGACGAGCCTGGCCACCGCGTCCCTGCTGCCCGGTTGGACCCGGGGACACGTCTTGGCCCACCTCGCCCGCAACGCCGACGGGTTCGTCAACCTGCTCACCGCCGCCCGCACCGGGGACCCCATCCCGATGTACGCGAGCCCCGCCGCCCGCTCCGCGGACATCGAGGCCGGCGCCGTCCGCCCACCCACCGCGCACCGGGACGACCTGCGCCGCAGCGCGGACCGGTTCGCCGAGGCCGTGGCGGCGATGCCGGCCGAGGCGTGGGGCGCCACGGTCACCACCCGACGCGGGCCGTGGTCCGCGGCGAACCTCGTCTGGGGTCGGCTCCGCGAAGTCGAGGTGCACCACGTGGACCTGGCCGTCGACTACCAGCCCGCCGACTGGCCGGAGGCGTTCGGCCACCGGCTCCTGCGCGAGGTCGCCACCGGCCTGGCCGGTCGCCCCGACGCGCCGCCGATGGTGCTGCGCTGCGATGGCAGAAAGCACGAACTGGTGGTCGGCGACCGTACCGCCGCCCCCACCGTGAGCGGCACCGCGCCCCACCTCGCCGCCTGGCTGATCGGCCGCAGCCCCGGCACCCGGCTCACCGTCGCCCCCGACGGCCCCCTACCGACCCCACCCGAATGGATCTGACCGACCAATGACCTACACCGGAGACGTCACCCCCGGCGGCCCGCCAGCCACCCGCGAGCTGGACCGGCTCACCATCACCAAGGTGTCGGTGGGCCCGATGGACAACAACGCCTACCTGCTGCGCTGCCGGACCACCGGCGAGCAGGTCCTGGTGGACGCGGCCAACGAGGCTCCCCGACTCCTCGACCTGATCGGCGACGCCGGCCTCGCCACGGTGGTTACCACCCACCAACACATGGACCACTGGCTGGCGCTCGAAGAGGTGGTGGCCGAGACCGGGGCCCGGCCGCTGGCCCACGCCGAGGACGCGCCGGGGCTACCGATCAAGGTCGATCCCCTCGCCGACGGTGATCGGGTGCCGGTCGGCGACTGCACGCTGGAGGTGATTCACCTGCGCGGGCATACCCCCGGCTCGATCGCCCTGCGCTACCAGGACCCGGCCGGCAGAGCACACCTGTTCACCGGGGACAGCCTCTTCCCGGGCGGAGTGGGCAACACCGAGCAGGACCCACAACGCTTCGCTCAGCTCATCGACGATGTCGAGCAGCGCCTCTTCGACCGGCTACCCGACAACACCTGGTTCTACCCAGGCCACGGCAAGGACAGCACCCTCGGCGCCGAACGGCCCGCCCTGCCCCAGTGGCGAGCCCGCGGCTGGTAATCCACGACCATCGGAGTTTGTGGTCGCCACCGTAATCCGCTCCCGGGGCTGACTGCCGGAGGCGCCGCACCACCGACGCCCGGAGCGTCCAGGAGGACGCCGGGGTTGAGCACCCAGGCCGGGTCCAGCGCCGCCTGCGTGGCGCGCGACGCCAGCACCACCGGCGGAGTGACCCGCGCCGGCACTTCGCGGGCATCCCGTCTCCCCACCGTCACCGATAGACAGTCCACCCGCGTTGCGGCAACCCAACGGTGGCTTGCCGACGATCCAAACGAGGCGGCGCCGACACGGTCCTGCTGCCTGAGTCGCCCGCCTGTGGGTCTCGGGCAACTGTGCTGGATGTTGCAAGTTCAGGCCATATTGGCGTTTGTAACCGTAACGGTTTGACAAGCGTAACTTCGAGGGCTTCCGAGACCTTTGTCGGCCCAGTACGCTCCGCCATCACGAGCCGTAGCAGGTGTGCGGGTTCACGTCGAGGTGGGGAGGCTGCCGTCCTGGTGCGGTCGCCTGCCTCGGGTGTGCTCGGGCTCCTGCAACTGGAGGAGGTCATAGCCGTGAGGCGTAGTTACGTACGGGCGCTCGGCGCCATTGGGTTGTCGGCAGCCCTCATTGCCGCGGCTGGCTGTCAGGCGGAGGAGGACGACACCGCCGGTAGCAGTGACTGCGGCGGCAAGATCGCCATGTTCGGCGCCTACACCGGGCCGAACTCGGGTCTGGCGATCCCGGCGCTCAAGAGTGCCCAGCTTGCGGTGAAGCAGCACAACGAGGCGAACCCGGACTGCGAGGTGACCCTGCAGGAGTTCGACACCAAGGGTGACCCGACCGAAGCCACGCCGGTCGCGAACAGGGTGGCTGGCGACGAGTCCTTCCTGGGCGTCATCGGTGGCGGTTTCTCCGGTGAGAGCAAGGCGACGATGGCGGTCTACGAGGCGGCCGAGATGGTGATGGTCAGCCCGTCGGCGACCGCGATCGAGCTGACCGCGGGCGGCAACAAGGTGTTCCACCGGGTGGTCGGTAACGACGCCGTCCAGGGTGCCGCAGCCGCCGTCTACCTTCGGGATGTCGTGCAGGCCAAAAAGGTCTTCGTGATCAATGACGGCACCACCTACGGCGCCGGCATCACCGACGAGCTGACCGAGGCGCTCGGTGAGTTGGCGGGCGGCACCGACCAGGTGCAGGAGAAGCAGGTCAACTTCGCCGCCACCATCTCGAAGATCAAGGCTGCCAAGCCGGACGCGATCGCCTACGGCGGCTACACGAACGAGGCGGCTCCGTTGGTGAAGCAGCTGCGGGAGGCCGGCATCACGACAACCTTCCTCGGCCTCGACGGGATCTACGACCCGTCCTTCCCGAAGGGTGCCGGGGCCAGCGCCGAGGGTGCGATCGTGACCTGCCCATGCCTGCCGCCGGACAAGGCCGGCGGCACCTTCGCGGCCGACTTCGAAGCGGAGTACGGCGCGCCTCCGGGCCCCTACGGTGCCGAGGGTTTCGACGCCGCGAACGTGTTGATCGAGGGCCTGGCCGAGGGCAACACCACGCGTGCGGATCTGCTGGCATGGGTCGACTCGTACGACAAGGAGGGGGTCTCGAAGTCCCTCACGTTCGATGAGAACGGTGACGTGGACGAGTCCCGGGTGGTGACGTGGGCCTACGAGATCAAGGGCGGTGAGCTCACGGCCCAGCAGGAGATCAGGCTCAGCTGAGCCAGGATGACCGTCGCGCGGCCGGGGATTCCCCCGGCCGCGCGATCGTGTCGGCCCGCACGGCCGGCCAGCACTGCGGCGACGCGTTGGGGTCAGCGCCACATGCAGCTTCTCGAGCCGTTACGGCGCAGGGAGTTTCGTGCGGCATGGCTGGGACAGATGATCAACATCTTCGGTGACGCGGTCTTCGGGGTCGCTATCGCACTGTTCCTGCTACCGCGACCCGATGCCGCCCGCGCCATCAGTCTGGTGCTGGCGATGGTCGCCCTGGGCGGCGTGGCGTCTGTTCTCGTCGGCGGCGTCCTCGCGGATCGCCGCCGCCGTACTGTCATGATCATAATCTCTGATCTGATCCGGCTTGTGGCCCTCACGGCGATCCTGTTTGCCGGCCCAGCGGCTCCGCTGCCCTTCCTACTCACCGCGGCACTCGTCATGGGTCTCGGTCTCGGGCTGTATCGGCCGGCTTACGGGGCGCTACTTCCGTCACTACTTCCGCCCGCGCTCATCGCACCGGGCAACGCGCTGCGGGCCATGTCGAATCGCATCGCCGCAGTAGCCGGAGCCGCGGCCGCAGGGGTCATGGTGGCTGCGACATCGGCGCAGACCACGCTCACCTTGACCTGGCGACCTTCTTGATCAGCTTCCGGGCCTCACGCAGCTCGGCTGAGTCGCCGCCGCTGACACCCGATCGGGTTCCGGCGTCAGCGTCAGCCTGGCGCATCCACGTGAACAACGTCATCGGGTGGACTCCGAAGTCCTTGGCGATCTGCTCGACCGTCACGCCCGGATCACGGTCATGGGCCACCCGCACGACGTCATCACGGAACTCACGAAGGTAGGGCTTGGGCACAGCAACATCCCTCCAGCCCGCCACGAGGGCAAGCATCTCAGATGTCACCTATCGGTGCAACAGATCCCCGACCCCGCCGACGGGATACTCCAGAATGTCGCTGGGATCGCCAAGCACGACCCGCGCCAAGCCATAGCAACAGATCCTGTAGTAGGCCCTAACCGGCACGCAGTTCCAGTAGCACGCTGGCGTCGGGGCTACTCGCCCCGACCTCCTTCAGCCTATTCGCGTCCAGGTCAACCGAGCCGGCCACGCCGTCGACCGTGTACTTGGCGTTTAGGGGCTCGTCACCAGACCAGATGAAATAGACGTTTGGAACATTAAGCTTGAGGTATCCCGAGTCACCCCGAACGGCAAAGCAGTACATGGCCTCGCCTCCAGGGAGGAAGGTCTCGATCTTGATCTTAGGAGTGGAACTGCTGCAATCGGCCAGCAAAGTGATGTTCCCGTCCCCGGAGATCAGCTCGATGCTGCGCTCCGTCTTGATCGTAGCCGCTCCAGGGTAGGAATAGTCCTCGACCAAGGACCCCATGGTGTCAGCTTCGGCATCACTCTCGGTAGCCATGGCTGCGCCGCTCACCGCCCCACCACCGACCAGACTCAACGCGAGCGCCAGCCACAGTGTCTTCGCCCTCATCCGCATGCAGTACGCACCTTTCAAAATCCGTGTCTCCATAGGCGTCGCTGCCACCGGTTCAGCAGCATCTACACCAGAGCCCGTCCTCGATCGTCAAGAGGCTCGGCGGTGCGGCGACAAGTCACACTTGCATAGTGAGGTGATCTCAGCAACTTTGCGGTAGGTATTTGTATTCGACGTGGGTCAGGTGCAGGGCTGCGGCGACGATGTCGCCGATCTGGCGTGGGCTGGCAGTGGTGTGGCGAAGTGTTGTCCAGCGTCCGATCAGGATCGCGAAGCCGCGTTCGCCCTGCCAGCGCAGGCCGCGCAGCAGCCGGTTGTAGGCGCGGTTGTCGGACGCGAGCCGGCTGCCCTTCGCGGGCTGTTTGATCGGGGTCTTGATGCCGTGGCCTGCGCTTTCGTAGCCGGAGTCGGCCAGCGTGGGAAGATCAAGCTCGGCCGCTGACCAGTTCAGCGCGGCGGTGATGCCCAACGTACGGGCGCAACTGGTGTCGTGCAGGTGCCCGGGTAGCGCCTCGGATGTCCAGATCGGTAGACCGTCGGGGCGCATGACCGCTTGGATGTTCGCGCCGAAGTCGCGGTGCTTGCCGGAATACCAGGCATCGATCACCTCTCCCTTCGCCGACAAGGTGGTCTCGGTGAGCCGGTCACAGTCGAAGAGTTTCCCGTCCAGGATGACGTGGGACCAACCGTCGTCGGCCACCCGCCGCAGAGCCGTGTGCAGATCCTGCGCCTGGGCCGCGAGCACAGCGATGCCCTCGTCGCGGTAGCGGTACGCGGTCGCCCGGGACACGCCGAACCCCGCGGCGAGCAGGGCCACGTCCTCGGCCTTGCGGAACCAGACCAGCACCATCAACGCCTGGTAGAAGCAGGTCAACGCCCGCGTGCCGGTGCGGGTGCCACGGGCCCGGCGTTCGGCGGCAAGGAGCCGACCGAGGTGCTGCACGAGTTCCCTGGGGACATCGGCCATGGCACGATAAGCAATCACGTGGAGCCCTCTCGAAGACGCGGATCTGTCGCAAGAACGTGCCTATCGATGGCTCCACGCCTATGTCCACGGCTGCCCGACTCGCCGCCTTCACCCGTGTCGCACCAATCAACCCTTATATGTTGCTGAGGTCACCTCAGCTCAGTGACGCGAGCCACGGTGAAACGGGGGACTGCATGTGGTGCGCACCGCGCCGAAGTAGACTTCGGCTGCCCAGCTGTCTAGTGTGTCCGCGTCGATGTCAAACACAAACGCGGGGTAGCCCATGAGCGACAAGAGCCGATTAGCAACGCGATGGTTACGCGACGCATCGATCGTCCTCGCCATCACGGTCGGGCTGGTCGCTCCAACGATCACTGCCCCAGCGGCCGTCGCGGCAGAGCCCGCAAGCGCCGTTGACCGGTACGGCGTGATCGATATGCTCGACACCGGAGGCCCTGTCCTCTCGCGTAGCGCGCGGGCCGCCCTGCTTGGAACCAACGAAGAGCTACACGAGTTCTTGACCACCGGCCAATTCCAGGCCCAGGTACAGGACAACCGAATCAAATTGTCCCGACTCATAGCGTTGAGTGGCCCGTTCATGAGGAACGCGGCAGTGCCGGTGCTGGCCGGAACCGACGATGATGTCCGCGAATTTCTGGAGACCGGGTACCAGGAACCACTCGACCTGGACCTACGAATCAAGGTCGCCCAGATCCTCGAGATCGGCGGGCCAGTCACCGCCCGCGAGGGGCAAGCCGCGCTAGTGCCGTGACCACGAACGTTCACGGTGTTGGTTGACACGCCGTCTGGCCTGCCGGCCGGGCGGCGTCGTGGCGGTCAGGCTGTGGCGGTGGCAGAACTCGTTCGCGTTCGGCGGCTCAGTGACCAGGAGGGTCAGCAGCTGCTGAGGATCACTCGTAGAGGTACCGGCTCGCCGATCCGGTTGCGGCGGTCGATGGTCGTGCTCGCTTCGGCTGGTGGGAACACGGTGCCGGCGATCGCCCGTCTCGTCCAAGCCGATGAGGACACGATCCGGCAGGTCATCCACCGGTTCAACGAGATGGGGAT
>NZ_JCANTD010000030.1:0-64518 GCF_059570675.1 Salinispora goodfellowii
GAGCACCCCCGGCGCGTACGACCCGGGCTTCATCGCCGCGATGGACGCCCTGGCCGCGCACCTACCGGCGGAGCAGCCCCCGCCCGCGCCGACCGCCGGCCCGTTCGACGACGAACAGACGATCACGGCGACGATGGCGGCGGCCGGCCTCGACGTCGCCGCGATCAGCGAGCACCGGGTCGAGAGCAGGTTCCACGACGTGAACCACTGGATGCGGTGGATGTGGTCGCACGGCGGGCGGGCACTGCTACAACACCTGCCGGCCGATCGGCTCGACGCGGCGACCGCCGACGCGGCGCGGGTGCTGGAATCCGCCCGTACCCCCGAGGGCGACCTGACGTTGACCACCGTCGGGCGGATCACCGTCGCGTGGCCGGCTTCGGGGTCCAGCAGCGGTAGAAGGCCAGCTCACCGGTGGTGTTCTTCCTGATCAGGAGACTGTGCTGGCCGCCGTCGTCGGGGTCGGCGTCGGTGCACACGTCATCGATCCAGGCCCAGTCGTAGAAGCGTGGGCCTTTGGACCCGGCGCCCGCGCTGCGGCGATGCCACGCCGAGTTCGGCAGGTCGGCGGCGATCCGGTCGACGCGTAGGCGGGTCTTGCCGCCGTCGATGGGCACCATGTGGCTGCACGAGACCGCAAGGACGTAGCCGATCCCGTGCTCCCGCAGGCCAGCGCGGAAGACACTGCTGTTGCCGTAAGCCTCGTCCGCGCAGGAACAAATTGAGCTCCTCCACGATCTGCTCGACCGGTACCAGCAGACGGGACCGGACCGTCATGGAACGGATCCAAGCCCTCGCATGCTGAACAGCTGGGCTTCGACCCGACCCGTTTCCAGACCAAGCCGCCAGCCTGCTACCGGGCCTCCTGGCAGCTACCCGGACCGGACTCACACCGGCAAGCAGCGATGAGCTTCAGACCAAGACACGACCGCTGAACGATCACCTCTCAATCACTGGACGCACCGGCTGCCGTATTAGGGACACGGTGGCCGCGACCCTGGCCCAAAGTTCTTAATAAACGGCGCGGGCCAGAAGCTAATCACCTGACTACCTCCGGCCTGTTTCGGATGGCCTTCTCGTGCTGCTGGTGCGTATACGCCTTTCCCAGCCGGCCAGCACGACATGATCCAGGCCGGAGCGCATGACGACGTCACTCATGACGGGGCGAGACAGTAGCGGCCCTGCGCCGTTGTAGACGTGCCTACGCAGGTGGCGGTGCGTGTGGCCCGTTCGGGGCCGCCTTGATTGATCATTCCTCTTGTCTGGAGAAGACGATTGCAAACCACACGGCGTACCGCCGGTCGGCTCAGGCCGCGAGTGCTACCGGCGGCACCACATCCGGCACGACCAGCCGGGCCGCGTCGGCGGCCTGGTCGTCGGTCTGGTCGTGCGCAATCCGTTCGGCGTCCACCTGTGCGACGTAGTGAGCCACCTCGCGGTCCATCCGCTCGGCGTCCCAGCCGAGCACCGGCGCCATCAACTGCGCTGTCGGGCGGGCCGCTGCCCGGCCCCGGTCGAACGTCTCGATCGAAACGTGTGTACGCCGGGTAAGCACGTCCTCCAGGTGCAGGGCGCCCTCGGCCGACACCGCGTGAACGACCTCCACACGCAGATAGTCGTCGGCGCCGTCGAGCGGCTCAACGAGGGTCGAATCCTCTCCGAGCAGGTGCAGCACCTCGTCGACGGCGGCCCCGTAGCGACGCAATAGATGCTCGACCCGCTCCACGGTCAGGCCGTACTGTCGCGCGATGCGGCGGCGCTGGTTCCAGCGGGCGACATAGCCCTCGGCGCCGAGCAGGGGAACCCGGTCGGTGCAGGACCGCGGCACACCACCACCGAGTCCCCGCACGGCCTCATCGACAGCGTCACGGGCCATCACCCGATACGTTGTGTACTTCCCGCCAGCGACCATCACCAGACCCGGCATCGGACTGGCCACGGTGTGCTCACGGGACAACTTGGCAGTCGCATCCGACTGCCCGGACAGCAGCGGGCGTAGACCCGCATACACGCCCTCGACGTCGTCGCGGGTCAGCGGAATGGCCAGTACCTCATTGACCCGTGCCAGCAGGTAGTCGATGTCGCGGCTGGTCGCTGCCGGGTGCGCCTTGTCCAGATCCCAGTCGGTATCGGTGGTGCCGATCAGCCAATGCCGATCCCACGGGATCACGAACAGCACGCTGGATTCGGTTCGCAGGATCAGGCCGGTGGTGGAGTGGATCCGGTCGCGGGGCACTACGAGGTGAATACCCTTCGAAGCGCGAACCTGCACCGGCCCCGGCTCATCAACGAGAGACTGGATATCGTCGGTCCAGACTCCGGTGGCGTTAATGACCTGCCGGGCGCGGACCTCGAAGACCTGGTCGGTCTCCAGGTCATGGACCCGCACTCCGATGACGCGGTGGCCGTCGCGCAGGAGGCCCACGACCCGGGCTCGGGAAACGGGGTATGCGCCGTGGGCTGCGGCGGTACGGACAAGATACGTCACCAGCCGGGCGTCATCGACCTGGGCATCGTAGTACTGCAAGGCCCCGACCAGCGACTCCGGACGCAGCGACGGGCAAGCGCGTACCGCGCCACGTCGGGTCAAGTGCCGGTGGGCCGGTACCCCGCGGGAGTTGCTGCCGGAAAGGCTCATCGTGTCGTAGAGCAGGACGCCGGCTCCCGCGTACAGTCGTTCCCAACCGCGGTGTCGCAGCGGGTAGAGAAACGGCACCGGCCGGACCAGGTGCGGGGCAAGTCGCTGTAGTAGGAGGCCCCGCTCGCGCAGCGCCTCGCGGACCAGCCCGAAGTCGAGCATCTCCAGGTAGCGCAGACCACCGTGGATGAGCTTACTGGAGCGGCTCGACGTGCCGCTGGCCCAATCGCGGGCCTCGACGAGGCCGACAGACAGGCCCCGAGTAACGGCGTCCAGTGCGCAGCCGGCGCCGGTGACACCGCCGCCGACCACCAGGACGTCCAGTTCCAAGCCGCTGCTCAGCGCGGCCAGCGACCGCTCGCGGGCGGCCAGTGACAGTGTCGCGGAGTGCATACGTTCTCTCTCCTGTATCTGGGAGGCCGGTGGGGACGCCTGCCTCCCGGGTCTTCTTGGGTACGGCGGTGGTCAGTCGACGTCGACCCAGTCGAGGGTGCGTTGGACGGCCCGCTTCCAGCGTCCGTACTCGGCCTCGCGTTGTGGCAACGGCCAGGTGGGCTGCCAGCGGCGGCTTTCGTTCCAGTTCTCGCGTAGTTCGTCGGTGCTGCGCCAGAATCCGACGGCGAGGCCGGCGGCGTAGGCGGCGCCGAGCGCGGTGGTCTCGGCGACCGTCGGGCGACTCACCGGGACGCCGAGGATGTCGGCCTGCAGTTGCATGCACAGGTCGTTCTCGGTGACGCCGCCGTCGACCTTGAGACACTCCAGTGGTACGCCGGAGTCCGTGGCCATGGCCTCGGCGACGTCTCGGCTCTGGTAGCAGATCGACTCGAGGGTGGCCCGGGCGATGTGGGCGTCGGTGTTGAACCGGGACAGGCCGACGATCACGCCGCGGGCGTCGGAGCGCCAGTACGGGGCGAAGAGGCCGGAGAACGCGGGCACGAAGTACACGCCGCCGTTGTCGTCCACCTGGCCGGCCAGGATCTCACTCTGCGCCGCAGAGTTGATGATCTTCAGTTGGTCGCGCAACCACTGTACGGCCGAACCGGTCACGGCGATCGAGCCCTCCAGCGCGTACACCGGCGGCTGGTCACCGAACTGGTAGCAGACGGTGGTGAGCAGGCCAGCCTGCGAGCGGACGATCTCCGGGCCGGTGTTGAGCAGCATGAAGTTGCCCGTACCGTAGGTGTTCTTGGCCTCTCCCGGGGCAAAACAGACCTGGCCGACGGTCGCTGCCTGCTGGTCGCCGAGATCCCCGGTGAGCGGGACCTCGCCGGTGAACGGGCCGTGGGCGGCGGTGACACCGTAGGAATCCGGATCAGACGACGGCCGGATCCGCGGCAGCATCGCCCGCGGGATGTCGAAGAAGGACAACAGTTCGTCGTCCCAGTCCAGCGTCGCCAGGTTCATCAGCATGGTGCGACTGGCGTTGGTCGGATCGGTTACGTGCACGCCACCCGCGGTACCGCCGGTCAGATTCCACAACAGCCAGGTGTCGGTGTTGCCGAAGATAGCCTCCCCGCGCTCGGCCGCCTCCCGCACTCCGTCCACATTCTCCAGAATCCACTGAATCTTGCCGCCGGAGAAATATGTCGCCGGCGGCAGACCGGCCTTACGCCGGATCACCTCACCCCTACCCGAACGCTCCAGGGCGGAGGCGATCCGGTCGGTCCGGGTGTCCTGCCACACAATGGCGTTGTGGTAGGGCCGACCGGTCCGGCGATTCCACACCACGGTGGTCTCCCGCTGGTTGGTGACCCCGAGGGCGGCGAGGTCGGTGACGGTGAGGCGGTGCTCGTACAGCACGGTCCGGATGACCGTCTGGGTGCGCTCCCAAATCTCCACCGGGTTATGTTCGACCCAACCGGGCCGCGGCAGGATCTGCTGGTGCTCAAGCTGGTGGCGACCCAGGTCGTTACCAGCATGGTCAAAAATCATGAACCGGGTACTGGTGGTGCCCTGATCCACGGCGGCAACGAAGTCAGCCATTCGGGAGCTCTCCTCGGCGGGTCGTAGGGATATGTCAATCAGACACGGGCGCGCTCGGACATCGCAGCCGTCTCGGTGTCATTCGTGCCCGGCTGCGGCTCATCGCTTGGCAGGAAGCGGCCGACGAACAACTCATAGAGACCGGCGCCGATGACACCACCGGCCAGCGGCCCGACGATGGGCACCCAAAAGTACGGATATCCACTCGGGTCCAGGAAGGCCGTCTCGTACCCGGTGAGGAAGGACGCGAGGCGGGGGCCGAAGTCGCGGGCTGGGTTGATCGCGTAGCCGGCGTTGACGGCGAACGCCATGCCAATCGCGACCACGATCAGGCCGACGATCAGCGGGGCAAGGTTGGCACCGGGCAAAGAGTTTCGGGCGTCGGTTACGGCAAAGATCAAAAACAGCAGGATCGCCGTGCCAATGATCTGGTCACGCAGGGCGCCCCACTCAGTAATGCCAGCACCCGGCAGAGTCGAGAAGACGCCCTGACTCTTGCTGGTCAAGCCCGGGTCAAACCGCTGCAGCACCTCGCTGTAGTTCCAGCGAATGATCAGGGCCGCGACGAACGCCCCGGCGGTCTGTGCGAGGGCATAGGGCATCACCTTGCGCCACGAGAAGCCCTTGAACACCGCGAGGGCGAGGGTCACTGCGGGATTGAGGTGGGCGCCACTGATCCGGCCAGCGACGTAGATGCCGAGCGCGACGCCAAGGCCCCAGGCCCAGGCGATGCTGTCGAACTCACCGGTACCCCCGGCATTGACCTGGGCGACGACGCCCACGCCGAAGAGAATCAGGATCGCGGTGCCGGCGAACTCGGCGGCCAACTCTCCAAGGAGTCCGGGCGCTCTCACACGCTGTGTCATTGGTGTCTCCAGGTGGGGGTGGCGGCTCTCCGCGGTCGGGGGATGGAGGGCCGTGCGATATCGGCGAGTGGCGGGCGTCGCCGTGCGGTGAACCGTAGGAAACATGAGGAGGCAGGTCAACGAACCCCGGTCGACAATGCCGAACACTGTTGCGTTGGCCCCGAACGCTTTAACATCCGCCCTATGCCTGGTCAGGTGCAGTCCATCGCGCGTGCCGCGGCGATCCTCCGCCTGCTGGCCAGCAGTTCCGGCCGGCTCGGCATCGGGGAGATCGCCCGTTCTCTCAATCTGCCCAAGGGCACGACGCACGGCATCATACGTACGCTGAAAGACGTCGGATTCGTGGAGCAGGACAAGACCTCCGGCAAGTACCAACTCGGCGCCGCGCTGCTGCACCTCGGCACGAGCTCCCTCGACGTCAACGAGCTCCGTTCCCGTTCCATCAACTGGGCGGACCCACTCGCCGCGCGCAGCGGCGAGGCGGTCCGTATCGGCACTCTGCTAGACGGCAAGGTACTTGTGGTCCACCACGTGTTCCGGCCCGACGACACCCTCCAGACGCTGGACGTCGGATCCCTGCTGCCCCCGCACGCCACCGCCCTCGGCAAAGTCCTGCTCGCCTACGACGTGGGCGCCGCCAACGCGGTCATACAACGCGAGCCCGAGCCCTACACCCGACGCACCCTGGTCACTGCACGGGCACTCACCCGGGCCCTCAGCGAAGTCCGGGACAACGGTTGGGGAGCCGAGATCGGAGAGATGACCCCTGGCGAGGCCGGCATCGCCGCGCCGATCCGCGGCTATGGCGGCTTGGTCGTGGGCGCAATCGGGCTCTCTGGTCCCGTGGACCGCACCTGCGACGGGTCCGGCAACCTCCGCTCAGCCCTTGTCACATACGTCCGCGACGCCGCCCGCGCGGTTTCCCGCGATCTCGGCGCCCCGCGCTGGTGATCCGTCACCCCACCACCCCGGCTTCATGAAGGGCGAGTAATGACCGAGCGCTTTGTCGTCGCTATCGATCAGGGAACCACGTCCACCCGATGCATCGTCTTCGACCGCCGTGGCAACCTCGTCTCCGTGGTCCAGCGGGAACACCGGCAGCATTTTCCCCGGCCAGGTTGGGTAGAGCACGACGCTATGGAGATCTGGCGCAACGTCGGCAAGGTCGTTCCCCGCGCCCTCACCCAGGCTGGCCTCACCATCGACCAGATCGCCGCGATCGGGATCGCCAACCAGCGCGAAACCACGATCGTCTGGGACCGGCGCACCGGTGTCCCGGTGGCTCCCGCGCTCATCTGGCAGGACACCCGCACCGACCTGGTGGTGGACGCCCTCAACCGGGCCAGCGGCGCCGACCATATTCAGGAGCTGTGCGGGCTGCCGCTGACCACGTACTTCTCCGGTCCGAAGCTGCGCTGGCTGCTCGACCACGTCCCCGGCCTCGCCGAACGCGCCGAACGCGGCGAGGTGCTCTTTGGGACCATGGAGAGCTGGCTGATATGGAACCTTACCGGCGGCCCGGACGGCGGCCTGCATCTGACCGACGTCACCAACGCCAGCCGCACCATGCTGATGGACCTGCGCACTCTCGACTGGCACCCCAGGCTGCTGAGTTTCTTCGGCGTGCCGGCCGCCATGCTGCCGCAGATCCGCTCCTCGTCGGAGGTGTACGGCACCGCCACAGCCGTCCTGCCCGGCGTCCGGATCGCGGCGGCCCTCGGTGACCAGCAGGCTGCCCTGTTCGGTCAAACCTGCTTCGACCCAGGCGACGCCAAGTGCACCTATGGCACCGGCAGCTTCCTGCTGCTGAACACCGGCACCGAGCCGGTGCCTTCGCGGCACGGCCTACTCACCACCGTCGGCTACCGGATCGGCGGCGAGCCGGCCTTGTACGCCCTGGAAGGGTCCATCGCGATCACCGGATCCCTGGTGCAGTGGTTCCGCGACCGGCTGGAGCTGATCAGCACCGCACCGGAAATCGAGACCCTCGCCCGAACAGTCGGCGACAACGGCGGCTGCTACATTGTGCCCGCCTTCTCCGGGCTATTCGCCCCACACTGGCGCAGCGAGGCGCGCGGCATGATCGTCGGACTCACCTCATACATCACCAAGGGGCACCTGGCCCGGGCCGTGCTGGAGGCGACCGGGTGGCAGACCCGTGAGGTGGTTGACGCCATGAACGCCGACTCCGGGCTGGAGTTGACCGCCCTGAGGGTGGACGGCGGGATGACCGCGAACAATTTGCTGATGCAGTTCGTCGCGGACGTACTCGCGGTGCCGGTGGTGCGCCCGATGGCGGCCGAGACGGTCTCTCTCGGGGCTGCATACGCAGCCGGGCTCGCGGTTCAGTACTGGCCAGACCTGGATGACCTGCGTAGCAACTGGCACCCGGCTGCTCGGTGGGTGCCGGAGATGGATGCCGCAGTTCGGACACGGGAACGGGAAAACTGGCGGCGGGCGGTGGAGCGCACCTTCGACTGGATCCGGCCCACAGCGGAGCCTGCTCGCCGCTGACCCACTACCATGATCAAATGTTGAAGGCAGCCGAGCCCCAGGGCTCCGGCAAGGTAGCGATATGACCGTTGTGGCCGGTTGGGTGGGGACGCTCCGGATCATGGTGGTATAGAGACGGGCGCGGCCTTTCGATGATCATCCAGGTGTCGAGTCTGGGAAGATCAAAGAGGACCACGCCCGTTGGGATCATCATCGCTGATTGATGTGTTGGCCGTGCACGCGGACCACCTGGATGAGTCGTTGCCGGTCCAACGCCGGTCGAGCCTGGTCACGGCGTTGGCGGCAGTGCCGGACCGGCGAGACCCCCGCGGTGTCGTCCATGCGTTGCCCGCGGTCCTGGCCACTGCCGTCGCGGCGGTGCTGACCGGTGCCCGCTCCGCGGCGGCGGTCGCGGAATGGGCCGCTGATGCGCCGCAGCAGGTCCTCGCTGAACTGGGCGTGTTCCGGGATCCGTTCACCGGGGTGCATCGAGCTCCGGACGAGTCCACGTTCCGGCGAATCCTGGCCGGTGTCGACGCCGACGCCCTGGACGACACGGTCGGTCGGTGGGTCCTCGCGTGCCAGCCGGCGGCGACCACCGGGCGACGGGTGTACAGCGTGGACGGCAAAACCTTGCGGGGCAGCGGCCCGGCCGGTGAACAGGTGCATCTCCTCGCAGTGCTTGACCAGCACACCGGGACGGTCCTGGGCCAGGTCGACGTCGACGGCAAGACCAACGAGCTGGCCCGCTTCCAGCCGCTGCTGGGCCCTCTCGACCTGACCGCGGTGGTCGTCACCGCCGACGCGTTACACATCCAGCGCGAGCATGCCCGCTGGCTGGTCGACACCAAGAAGGCCGCCTACGTCTTCACCGTGAAGAAGAACCAGCCGCGTCTGTATCGGCAGCTCAAGACCCTGCCCTGGACGAAGATCCCGATCCAGGACGAGACCAGCACCCGCGGGCACGGCCGCTACGACATCCGCCGCCTGCAAGCAGTCACCTGCACCGGGCCACTCGCCCTGGACTTTCCCCACGCCGTACAAGCACTACGGATCCGCCGCCGACGGCTGAACCTGGCCACTGGCCGCTGGTCCACCGTCACCGTCTACGCGATCACCAACCTGAGCGCAGCCCAGGCCGGCCCTGCCGAACTGGCCGACTGGCTGCGCGGGCACTGGGCCATCGAAACTCTGCACCACATCCGCGACACCACCTACGCCGAGGACGCCAGCCGCCTACGCACCGGCAACGCACCCCGCGCCATGGCCACTCTGCGCAACACGGCGATCAACCTGCTCCGGCTAACCGGCATCACCACCATCGCTGCAGCCCTACGCCACAACAGCCGAAACCCATACCGGGAGGGTCATTCAAAACCCGGTGTGGCGGTTCTGAAGATCTCCAGTGCGGTGACGGTGAGTAACGTGTCGGGGAAGTCGGTCATGATTCGGTGGTAGCCGGTCTTGAGGATTTTCCAGTTCTTCAGGTGGCTGATGGCACGTTCGACGGCGGCGCGGGGCCGGTTGACGCTGTAGTTGTAGGCCTTCTGCTTGGCGGTGAGTTCCCCGCCGGGCGGTTTCTTGTGTGGGGTGATCGGGCCGGTGCCCTGGTAGCCGCAGTCGCCGATCATGCCCGGTCCGCCGGTGGCCAGGTGCTCTGCCCAGCGTTCGGCGATGCCGGAGATGTAGAACGCGGCCGCGTCGTGGCGGGCGCCGTTGACGGGCTCGCCCACGTCGGCGATCCGGCCGTCGAGGTCGGCGACGACCTGCACGTTCTGCCCGCACACGTGCTTCTTGCCGGAGAACAGGCCGTGGTAGTCCTCGCGTTCGCCGACCGGGGCGACGAACCCGTCGACCAGCACACCGTCGCGGTGAGCCTGGTCGAGACGCTGATCGACCTCGGGTCGGGTGACCCAGCGCAGGATCGGTTGCAGAATCTGGTGATAGCGGGTGATGGTCGCCTGGGAGCAGCCGAAAACCTCGCCGAGGACCTCGTCGGGCAGGTTGTGCCGCAGCCCGAACAGGACCGCGATCACCGCCGTGGGCAGCGGCAACACGTGTGGACGCCCGACCGGCGGCGTCTCCCACTCGTCGCCGACGATCTCACGTACCCTGCCGATCAGGTCGGCGAGCCGGTCAGCGGGAAGTCCTGTCATACTTTCACAGCGCAGCGGCTGGCCCTCGATCAACTTCCTCACAAAAGATGATCTACAGGATCCCGGCCGCTGCGTCTACTACGGACAGTCCTCCGTGGCGCGGTCGCCCTCGAACATCACCAAACGTGACATCCAAGAGTGTCGACCCGAGTTTTGAATGACCCTCCGGCCACTCCAACTACTCGGACTCGACTGAAACGGCCATATCGTCACTTGCCGGACCCTGGCGAGGCAGCCAACCGGGGCGCGTCACTTCGTAAAAACCCGGGCTAATGTGCAGATATGATCGACCAAAGAATGCTCACAAGCATCGCCAGCAAAATCATCCAGACCAAGGCTTTGGTCGCGAGTCGTGCACGAGGTGTACGGGCCTCGGCTAGCCGGCCAAGCATCTCGACCTTCGACTCAAACAGGTACGGGCTGGGACTGTCGGCGGTCCTGAACTTCAGTGGGTCGGTGGGTGGTCCGGTGTCTGGCCTGTTGGGTTTGTCCGGATCTGAACTTGCCATCGTCACAGTATGTCCTCCCAAAGATGCCACGCACAACCGGCCAACGAGTTGACAAGCCTATGTAGGGTTCTGCCGCTGCTCGAACACGGCAGCGGCAGACCCGTTTTCTTCTTAAACAGGATGGGCGACAGGAGGCGGCGGTGTATTCATTAGCATCCGGATGCCGGTCGATGGATCACACATCACAACTACCCGTAGATCAACGGCTACCCCTGGCATGCTGGACTGGAATTCCATTCCCAATTTCCGGGTAGCGTGCAAATGAGTCCGGGTGAAGCGCATTTTCTTGCTCTGTAATAATTCGCGCCAGCTACGAATGTTTGGTATCTCGCGCCGTCGGTGCCTACCTGCCAGTAGTACTCGCCACCCGTCGACCTGAATTGCATCTCTTCCACGCAGAGGTCGTTACCTGGCAGCCCGCCACAGTTGTACGTCTGTCGCATAATAAGCCATTTGGACGTCCGCTCCCATAGGAACGTTTTCCTCGGTGAGTACCTAGCCCATTCGAAAGTCGGCTCCCATGGTGTCGCCGTGGCAATGTTGGAGAAATCGCTGTCACCCGCCAGGTTGTTTGCTTGCACTCTGAACGAGTATGTGCGATCTGCGGGGAGTTGATTCCACCGTCACCGTCTACGCGATCACCAACCTGAGCGCAGCCCAGGCCGGCCCTGCCGAACTGGCCGACTGGCTGCGCGGGCACTGGGCCATCGAAACTCTGCACCACATCCGCGACACCACCTACGCCGAGGACGCCAGCCGCCTACGCACCGGCAACGCACCCCGCGCCATGGCCACTCTGCGCAACACGGCGATCAACCTGCTCCGGCTAACCGGCATCACCACCATCGCTGCAGCCCTACGCCACAACAGCCGAAACCCATACCGGCCACTCCAACTACTCGGACTCGACTGAAACGGCCATATCGTCACCTTGCCGGAACCCTGAGCCGAGCCCAAGCTGGCGCGCCAAGGTTGATCTGAGTTTCACCTGGCGCCTCCGGCAGGAATCGAACCCGCGATACACGGGAACCGGCGGCAGGGGTTCCTAGGATCGACGCCGCCGAACTGGCACCCGAGGCGGTGTGGCCCGCACAGGCGAGCGATGCGCTGCTGACGCTCAAGACCGCCGCCGACACGGCCCGCGCTGCGGGCCGCACCGAGATCGACCCGTCTCTGCTGGCGGAGCAGACCGGCTTGTTCCGCCAGGCCGCACTGGTCGCGGTCAAGGACCACCAGGCGCAACCGTCCAACGATGACCGGTCCTGATCGCCGGGGATCGACGGTGGGTCACCCCGGCGAGGCGACGAAGCGCAGTTCGGCACTGCGCCGCTGACCGTCCGGGCCGGTGAACCAGAGCTGGTCGGGGGCGGGCAGCATCTCGGTGACGGTGACCCGGGCGTCTGCCCCGGCGGTCCGAGCCGCCCGTCGCGCGGCGCGGGAGAGCACCTCCACCGAGGCGAGGCCGGCCAGGTCGACATAGACCGGCTTCTTCTCCCCGGTGCACCGGACGAAGACGTGCCGGGGCAGCCCGTGCCGGCCCGCCCAGGCCCGGGCGCGGCGGAACCGGCGGGCCTCGTCGGGGTCGGCGGCGAAGTCGATGGCGCCGGCGGGCAGGGTCCACGACTCACGGCTCACCACGAGCCTGCCGATGGTCAACCGGGGACGGTGCGCAGCCGGGGAGAGGAGCCGGAAGTGCGGCATCAGGTTGGCCGCCACCAGGTCCGCCAGCACCTCCAGCAGGTCGTGGCACACGCCGTCGCGGCGCCGCCGGACGACGAGCCGGCCGTCGCTGTCGAGCACCTCGCAGCCACCGACCACCAGGTCGTGCTCCGGGTCGTGGCCGCAGGTGTCGGGGGCGAAGACCAGACGACGATCCGCGGGGGCGTGCAGTCTCGGGGACGACCGGGTCGCGCTGCCGCCCTGCGCGCCCGTGGACGCCAGCCGGACCGTGCCGGCCGACAGGTCCGCCGCCATCGCCCGGGCCAACTCGTCCGGCGCGGGGTGGCACTCCACCCAGCTGGCGTACCGCATCGTGTGGTATCCGGGGTGCAGCTCCCCGAGGACCCAGTCGACGTTCCCGGCGACCACGGCGGCCAGGTCCGGCGCGGCGATCATCAGGTCCGGGCTGTGCTGGGCCGCCGCCGGCCAGCCCGGCGGGCCGGCGGGGAACGCGGCGGCGACGCCGGCCCGCAGACCGGCGGCGTCCCGCCACACCCGGCGCTCGCCGTCGTCGACGGCGAGCAGCCGTTCCCAGCGGGCGGCCAGGGCGCGGGTCAGCGGTCGCACCACCGGCTCCGGGTCGTCGATGAGCACCCCCCGGGCGGCCAGCCACAGCTCCGCCAGCGGCACCGGCCCGCCCGGCCGGGTGGCGAGCTGGTCGAAGAGGGTCCGAAGCGCCCGCCGGTAGAGGGCCGCACCGGCCGCCGTGTACCACCGGGCACTGTCCAGCAGCAGAGCCAGCGGAGCGCGGAGCGCGTCCAGCGCCGCCGGACCGATCGTGATCGTGTCCGGCTCCCGGCACTCCTCGAAGACCAGGGTGCGACCGGCGTACAGCTGACCAGCCGCGCGGACCGGGGCCTCGCCGGTCAGGTCGGTGAAGGTAGCGTCCAGCGTGGACAGTGCGTCGCGGACCGCCGTCGCGTCACCCCGGGCCGCCGCCACTCCGGCCGCCGCGGCGGTGAACCGGTCGAGGGCGGCGCGGGCGGGTCCGCGTACGGCGGGATCGTCGACCCGGTCCACGACGGCCCGCATGGTGGCGGCCGGGTGCAGGTCGTCCGGGGGTGCCTCCAGGGTCCACTCGATCCGGCGGTCGGCGTACAGCCGGTCCAGGGCGGCGCGGATCCGCTCCGGGTCGGTGGTGCGGGCCGCCGGGTCGGCGCGGACCACGTCGACCACCTCCCGTGCGGTCCGGTCGGGTCGCAGCGCCCGCAGCACGGCGGCGTCCACCGGATCCAGAAGCACCGGCTCGGCCAACGGGACACGCAGGGCCTCCCCGTCGGCGTCGAGCAGGGGCAGTAGCCGGGGAACCAGCCACGGACGCAGCGGCGGGGCGAGCGCCCGACCGAGTGCCGCGAGGGCCCAGCCCTCCAGGTAGAGGGTGCGGTCGCCGCCGGTGCCGTCGTGCGCGAGGCGGACGGGCTCCACCTGCGCCGGGTCGATCCGCCCCCACCGCAGCGGCCCGAAGAAGCCGATCGTGTCGTTCTTCAGGCAGTACCGGTGCAGGTAGCTGGTGACCAGGGCCTCGGTCCGGCGGTGCCGACCGGTGCGGGAGACCGTCCGCGGGTCACGTCGCAGCAGCGTGTCGAACCCGTTGTCCAGCGCGGCCGGGTTCTGCCAGGCGACCGCCTCGCGGACCCGCGGGTCGGCGGCCACCCGGTGCAGTGCCCGCGCGAGGCCCCGCTCGGCGACCCGGAACCGGGCGAGGTAGTCCTCCGCGGGAGCGCCGCCGTTCACCGCGTCGGCCAACCCGGCCAGCTCCGGGTCGACCAGGGACTCCACGAGGTCGGCGGGGAAACCGGCCGCGCGGACGCAGAACCACTGCCACAGGCCCCAGCCGCCGCCGAGCGCCATCTGATGCGGGGCGGCCATCAGCCCGCCCGGACCGCGGTCACCAGGTGGTCGGTCTCCGAGCCACCGAGCACCTGCTGGCGTACCTCGGTGAAGCCGGCCTCGTGCAGCAGGCCGACGAGTTCGTCACGGGCGTAGGCCCGACCGCCCTGGGTGTGGAAGAGGTTCAGGCTGAACATCCGGACGAACGCCTCGCCCGGTCCGGCCGGCCGCTCGGGCACCTCCGCGAGCGGTTCGAGCAGGGCCACCCGCCCACCGGGTCGCAGCGCGGCGGCGACCCGGCGCAGCAGGGTCCGCGTCGCGGCCGGCTGGTAGCCGTGCACGATGTTGAAGAGCAGCACCAGGTCGTGGCCGGTGCCGTAGTCGACCTCGAAGAGGTCGCCCGCGCGCAGGGTGACCCGGTCGGTGAGCCCGGCGGCGGCGACGGTCTCCGCACCCTGGGCCAGCGCGCCGGCCAGGTCCACGACGGTCGCCCGCAACCGCGGATTCGCGGTGAGGAAGGCCACCGGGTAGCTCGCGTGCCCGCCGCCGACGTCGAGCAGGCTGCGCGCGTCGGCCGGTACCGGTACCCGCTCGACGATCTCCGCACCGAGCCGGTCGGCGAGGCGACGCAGCATGGTCTGGAAGTCCGCGAGGGTCTGCGGTTGCGTCTCCAGCCAGGCGTAGAAGTCGCCGGTCGGTGCGCCGGAGCGGATCGACGCCTCCAGGTCGTGCCACCAGCCGGTGAGAAGCCCCGACCAGAAGGAGAGCACCGGCGCGAAGCTGTCCGGGGCGGCACGCAGCAGCCAGCGCGCGGTGTTGGCGCTGTTGGCGTACCGGCCGTCGGCACGGGTCAGGTAGCCGTAGCCAGCCAGCGCGTCGAGGAGGATGCGCAGGCCGAGCGGGTCGGTGCCGGTACGCGCGGCGAGCTGGTCGGCCGGCAGCGGGCCGTCGGCCAGCGCCTCGAAGACCCCCAGGCGCAGCGCCGTTCCGACGCTGCGGAAGGAGACCGCGTCGAGCAGGTCGAGGTACGCGGCGGGGGCGGCGTCGGAGGTGAGGAACTGCTGTTCCTCCTCCGGAGTCAGCGGCACCGGCATGGCGGGGGCTCCTTCACGTGGCTGGTCGACTGTCGGCCGGGACGGTCTCGGGGTCCGGAGTGTCGTCGGGCAGGGCGTCGGGCAGGTCGTCGGCGCCGCGCAGCGCCGGCCGGGTCCAGGCGAGCGCGGCGAGGAGCACCATCGCCAACCCGGTGACCGCGAAGAGCACCGCGATCCCCCGGCCGTCCCCGGTGCCGACCACCCGGCCCACCGAGTCGGCGAGCGCCCCGCCGGGACGCAGCAGCGGCTCGAAGACGCCGTCGGCGACCGGCCCGGCCAGCACGTACGCCAGCGGCACGCTGGCGTCGCCGATCACCCGGGCGGTGGCCAGCACCCGGCCCAGCAGCGCCGGTTCGGTCTTGGTCTGGATCAGCGTCATGGTGGAGCTGTTCACGATCGGCAGGGTGAAGAGGAACAGCGGGGCGACCACGCCGATCAGCCAGGCGGAGGGGGACGCGGCGTGCAGGACGAGGGCCACTCCCCCGCCGGCGAGTCCACCGCAGACAGCGGTGACCCGGCGGGTCGGCCCGCCCCACGCCCCCATCACGAGGCTGCCGGCGAAGAGACCGGCGCCCCCGGCGAACATCAGCACACCGAGGGTGTCCGCCGTGGTGAACGACAGGATCAGCGGCTGGACCAGCACCCCGGCGAGTCCGAAGAGGAAGTTGTACCCGCCGAAAACCATCATGAGCTGGAGCAGGCCGCGCCGTTGCCGCAGGTACCGCCACCCGGCGGTGGCTCCCCGCAGCACCGCCTCGGCGGGACCGGATCGGGCGGGGCGGGTCACCTCGGCGGGGAGCCGGACCAGCAGCAGAGTCGAGGCCGCGACCACGAAGGTGCCCAGGTCGATGGCCATCACCCCGCCGATCCCGATGGTCACCACCAGCACCCCGGCGATCAGCGGGGCGGCGATCTGCACGGCCCGGGAGATCTGCATCAACCCGTTGAACCGGCCCAGGTGACGCTTGCCGACCAACGCCGGGGTCATCGCCTGGTAGGCGACCTGGTGCACGGTGGACGCGGCGGCGCTCACCGCGGTGGCGAGGTAGATGTGCCAGACCGCGAGGGCGTCGGCGGCGACCAGCGCGGCGAGCGCCGCCGTACCGGCGGCGGCGACGGTGTCGGCGGCCACCATCAAACGGCGGCGGTCCCGGCGGTCCGCGAGCGCGCCGGCGACGGGCGCGAACAGCACCGCCGGCAGCGTCGCGGCGAGGAAGATCAACGCGAACTGGGTGACCGAGCCGGTGCGCTGGTAGACCCAGACACCGAGGACGAACCCGGTGAGGCTCGATCCGACGAGCGACACGAGCTGCCCGAACCAGATCGCCGCCCACCGGGCGGTGGGTGTCGCACGGTCATCCATGGGGCCGCCCGGGCGGTGGGTCGAGAAAGCCGGCGGCCACGAACGCCGCCAGGTAGGTGTGCACCATCCGCTCGTCGGCCGCCGGGCAGGTGACCCCGGCCGCCGCAAGCACCGCCTCGGTGCCGGCGCAGTCGAAGTCCGGCTGCGTCCGGACCGGGGTGTCCGCGCCGAGGAGCGGGGCGAAATGGGCCAGCGCGGCGTCCGGGCGGTCCAGCAGGGCCGCCCGCCAACGGGGGTACGCCACCACCGTCACCGGGTAGCCGAAGCTGGCGAGCGCGGCGGCCAGGGCGGGGTACGAGATGGTCCGGTTGTTGTAGTAGTGGTGGTCTCCGGTGGAACCGGTCCGGGTCAGGTGCCCGATGCCGGCCCCGACGTAGTCGACCGGCGCGAGATCGGCCGGGTCGTCGATCTCCGGTACGGCACCGAGCTGCACACAGGTTTTCAGCAGCCGGCTGAAGAAGTCGTCGGTGTTGCCGACGCCGCTGCCGGCGTCGCCGGTGATCCGGGCCGGGCGGTGCACGCTGACCGGCAGTCCCCGTTCCCGGGCGGCGCGGACCAGCGCGTCGGCCACCCACTTGCTGGCGTTGTAGCCGTCGTGGAGGCCGTCGCATTCGTCCGGGACGTCGCCCTCGCGGACCAGGGTGCCGGTGCGGGACGGGGTGACGAACACCCCGAGGGTGGAGACGAAGTGCACCGCGCTCGGGCCGCCGGCGGTGGCCAACCGGAGCACCTCCCAGGTGCCGCCGACGTTGGCCGGACGCAGCACCGGGTATGGCTGGACGAAGTTGACCACGCCGCCGTTGTGCACGATCGCGTCCAGCCGTTCGCCCAGCTCGGCGAAGGCCACACCGGTCAGGCCGAGGCGGGGTGCCCCGAGGTCACCGGGGACACCGACGACACGGTCGGCGTACTCCGGTCGCCAGAGGCCGTACCGGTGGAGGTTGGCGCGGACCCGGTTGACGGCGGCGACCGGGGTGTCGGCGCGGACCAGGCAGTGCATGGTGGCGGTGCTCGCGGCGAGCCAGTCGGCGAGCAGATACGCCCCGAGGAAGCCGGTCGCCCCGGTGCAGAGCACCGTGCGGGGCGGCGAGACCGGCGTCCCGGGGGGCACGGACAGGTCCTCGGGAAGACGGGCCTCGGCGCGGAGCAGGTCACCGCCGCCGCGCGACGTGGGAGCGCCGCCGTCGAGGACAGCGGCGAGACCGGCCAGGTCGGCGGTGGAGAAGAGTTCCCGCAGTGGCAACTCCACCCCGAGCACGGCCCGGATCCGGGTCGCCACGGTCGCCGCGAGCAGCGAGTGTCCGCCCAGGTCGAAGAAGTTGTCGTGCCGCCCGACCGGGCCGGTGTCGAGCAGCTCGGCCCAGATGTCGGCGAGTGTCTTCTCGGTCGGGGTGGCCGGTGCTTCGTGCGCCGGCCGGCCGGTCTCGCCGGGCCGGGGCAGGGCGGCCAGGTCGAGCTTGCCGTGCCGGTTGGTGGGCAGGTCGGGCACCCGGACGAAGGAGGCGGGCACGAGGTGTTCCGGCATCCGGCGGCGCAGCGCGATCCGCGCCGCCGGCCCGTCCGGGGTGGTGTCGTCGCCGACCAGGTAGGCGACGAGCCGGGGGCCGGCCGGGGCGTGGTCGACGACGACGGCGGTACGGCGTACCCCGGGCAGGGTGGCGCAGGCCGCCTCGACCTCGCCGATCTCGATCCGGTGGCCCCGGATCTTGACCTGCTGGTCGGTGCGGCCGAGGAATTCGAGGGTGCCGTCGGCGCGGTGCCGGGCCAGGTCACCGGTGCGGTAGAGCCGCGCCCCGGGCGGGCCGTACGGGTCGGGCACGAACCGGGCGGCGGTCTCGGCGGGGTTGCCGAGGTAGCCCCGGGCGGGGGCGGTGCCGCCGACGTACACCTCGCCGCCCAGCCCGATCGGCACCGGCCGCTGGTGGGCGTCGAGGACGTGCACCCGCACGTTCGGCACCGGTCGGCCGATCGGCAACCGGGTCAGGCCGGGCAGTTCACCGGCGTCCACGGTGGCGTACGTGGTGGCGCAGACGGTCGCCTCGGTCGGCCCGTAGTGGTTGTGCAGGGTGACCCGGCCGGCGGTGAGCCCGGCCCAGCGGCGGACGGTCTCCAGGTCGACGGCCTCCCCGCCGACCATCATTGCGCGAAGCGGGCCGACGTCGACGACGCCGGTCAGGGCGGCGAGGTCACCGACCCAGCGTGCCCAGAGCGGCGCGGCGGTGTCGACCAGGGTGAGGCCGTGCTCCCGGCACAGGGCGGTCAGGCCCGCCCCGGTGATCGCGGCCGGCTGCCGGTGCACCACGAGCGTGGCCCCGCTGACCAGCGCCGGAAGGATGTCGCCGACGGAGGCGTCGAAGCTCAGCGGGGGCAGCATGAGCAGCCGGTCACCGGGGGCGATGCCGTGCAGGTCGGCGAACGCCAGCGCCAGGTTGACGGCGGTGCGGTGGCTGACCATCACCCCCTTGGGCGTACCGGTGGAGCCGGAGGTGTGGATGACGTAGGCGAGCTGGTCCGGGTGGACCGGCCGGGGTTCCACCGGGGACGGGTCCCCGGCCCCACCGGCGTCGACCGGTTGGCCGTCGGCGTCGACGGCGAGGAGCCTGCCGGCGTACGGCCGGTCGCCGCCCTCGTCCGGCGCACCGGCCAGGGTGGCGGCGAGGTCGGAGTCGGTGAGGCAGACCGTGGTGCCCGCGGCGGCGAGCAAGGCGCGCAGCCGGGCCGGCGGGTGGGTGGGGTCCAGTGGCAGGTATCCGGCGCCGGCCTTGAGGATCGCCAGCAGGCCGGTGACGGCGGCGTGGCCGGCGGCCAGCGCGAGCCCGACCGGCTGGTCGGGGCCGACGCCGACGCGGCGCAGGTGGGCGGCGAGCCGGTCGGCGCCGGCGTCCAGTTGGCCGTAGGTCAGCACCGGCCGGGTCGGCCCGTCCGGGCTGACGTCCAGCAGCGCGGGCGCGTCCGGGTCGGCCGCCGCCCGCGCGCCGACCAGATCGTGCAGCCCCACCCCGTCCGGGTACGCCCGGTCGGTGGCGTTCCAGGCGGCCAGGTCGTGCCGCTCGGCGGGACCGGTCAGCTCCACCGCGGAAAGGCGGACGTGCGACCGGGCAGCCAGCGCCGACAGCACGGAGCGGAACCGGTCGACGAACCGGTCGATGGTCACCTGGTCGAAGAGGTCGGTGTTGTAGTCGACCAGGCCGCCGAGTCCGGCCGGGGACTCGTGCACCGCCACGGTGAGGTCCAGGCGGGAGGTCTCCCGGCGGACCGGCACCGGGCGGACGGCGAGACCGGCCCGCGGACCGGCGACGCCGGCCTGGTTCAGGACCAGCATCACCTGGAAGAGCGGGTTGCGGCTGGCGTCGCGGGGCAGCCGGACGGTCTCGACGATCCGTTCGAAGGGCAACGCGGCGTGGGCCAGGGATTCCACGCAGGTGGCCCGGACCCGGGTCAGCGCCTCGGCCAGGGTCGGGTCCCCGGAGAGGTCGGTGCGCAACGGCAGACTGTTCACCAGCAGGCCGACCATCCGCTGCTGTTCGGCGTCGGCACGCAACGTCACCGGGGAGGCCACACACACGTCGTCGGTGTCGCCGAGGCGGGCCAGCAGCACCTGGAGGCCGGTAAGCAGAATCATGAATCGGGTGCAGCCGGTCCGCCGCCCCAGGGCGTCGAGTGACGCGACCAGATCATCGCCGATGTCGAAGCCGTGGGTGCGGCCGGGGAAGGTCTGCACGGCCGGTCGCGGCCGGTCGGTCGGGAGGTCGAGCAGACCGGAGGAGCCGGCCAGTCGGTCGGCCCAGAACCTCCGCAGTTCGTCGGCGGCGGTCCCGGCCGACCGGTCCTGTTGCCACAGCACGTAGTCCGGGAACTGCGCGGCCGGAGGAGCCGGCGGCGCGGCCACCCCGGAGAGACGCCGGCGGTGACCGTCGAGAAGGCCGGTGAGCACGATGCCGAGGGACTGCTCGTCGGCGATGATGTGGTGCAGGCTGACCACCACCAGGTGCTCGTCGGCGGCCAGCCGGCCCACCCGGACCCGGACCAGGGGTGCCCGACTCAGGTCGAAGGGGGTTTCGCTCTCCCGGTGGACGGCGACGGCGACCGCCGCCTCACGGCCGGCGGGTGCCACCGCGGTCAGGTCCTCCACGGCGAGTACGCACCGGGCGGACGGGTCGGCGGCGGGCAGGACGACCTGCTCCACCTCCCCGTCGCGCTCCACGAACGTTGTGCGCAGGGCGTCGTGCGCGGCGACGACCTCGTCCAGCGCGGACTGCAACGCGGCGAGATCCAACCGGCCGGTGATCCGGACCGCCTGGTTGAGCACGTACGCCGGATTGCCCGGCTGGAGCCGGTCGAGGAACCACATACCCTCCTGCATCGGCGAGAGCGGCACCCGGGTGCCCGGTGCCCGCCGGGGGATGCCGGCGGGCCGGGCCCCGCCGGCGAGCCCCCGGCGGGCCATCAGCTCCCGGATCAGGCGCTCCCGGTCGGCGCCGGTCACTCCTGGCCACCCAGCAGCGCCCGCAGTTCCTCGTCGGAGAGGTCGGCCACCTCGTGCCGGAGGGCGGCGACGGCGTCGACCTGACCGGCGACCGGTTCGGTGGCGCGCAGCACGCCGGCCAGCGCGGCGATCGTCGGTGCCTCGAAGAGGACCCGGATTGGCACCTCCATCTCCAGCGCGGCGCCGATCCGGCTCAGCGCCTGCGCGCCGAGCAGCGAATGCCCACCGAGGCGGAAGAAGTCGTCGTGCACGCCGATCCCCTCGACCCGCAGCACCTCCGCCCAGATCCCGGCGAGCACCTTCTCCAGCGCGTCGCGGGGGGCGACCCGCGCCGCTCGCCGGTCGGTCCACCGGACGGCGGGAAGGGCACTCCGGTCGACCTTGCCGTTGCCGTTGAGGGGCAACGCGGCCAGCGGCACCAGGGCGGCGGGCAGCATATACTCGGGCAGCCGGCCGGCGAGTCCGGGTCGGACCCGGTCGGCGAGGGACTCCGGGTCGACGCCGGGCGCGGGCACGGCGTACGCCACCAGTCGGGTGTCGCCGTCGCCACCGGCCCAGGTGCTGACCACCGCGTCCGCGACCAGGTCGTGGCTGCGCAGCAGGGCCTCGATCTCGCCCAGCTCGATCCGGAAACCCCGCACCTTGACCTGGTGATCGACGCGGCCGAGGAATTCCAGCCGGCCGTCGGCGCGTTGCCGGGCCAGGTCACCGGTGGCGTAGAGCCGGGCGCCCGGCTGGTCGGCGAACGGGTCGGGAACGAACCGGCCGGCGGTCAGGCCGGGCCGGCCGTGGTATCCCCGGACCACCCCGGAACCACCGATGTGGACCTCGCCCACCACGCCCACCGGCACCGGCTGGCAGGCGTCGTCGAGCAGGTAGATGCGGGTGTTGGCGATCGGCGCGCCGAGGTCCACCGCGGCCGGGGCGGGTGGCACGACGGTGGCCGCGGACCAGACGGTGGTCTCGGTGGGCCCGTAGCAGTTCCACAGCGTCGCGCCGTCGGACAGCAGGGCGTCGGCGAGGTCCCGGGGCAGGGCCTCACCGCCACAGAGTCGAGTCCGCAACGCCGTCGGTACGCCGCCGGAGGCCAGCAGCAGCCGCCAGGTCGCCGGGGTCGCCTGCATGGCGGTGATCCCCGCGTCGGTCAGGCGACGGCGCAGCGCCGGGCCGTCGCCCACCTCGTCGGCACCGACGACCAGCAGCGGAACGTCCAGCAGCAGCGGCACCAGCAGCTCCAGCACCGAGATGTCGAACGACAGGGTGGTGACCGCGGCGAACCGGTCCCCGGGCGTCAGGTCCAGGTCGTCGTGGAAGGAGGCGACGAGGTTGGTCACGCAGCGGTGCGGGACCGCCACCCCCTTCGGCCGGCCGGTCGAGCCGGAGGTGTAGATGAGGTACGCCAGCCCGTCCGGGTGCGACGGCACCGTCGGGATCGGTTCGTCGGGGGCCGGATCATCCGTGTCGTCGTCGAGGAGCACCGTCACCGAGCCGTCCAGCACCGCGCCGAGGCGCGCGCGGACCGCCCGTTGCGTGAGGACGACGCGGGTGCCGGAGTCGGCGAGCATGTAGCGCAGTCGCTCCGGGGGAAGGCCGGGGTCCAGCGGCAGGTAGCCGGCCCCGGCCCGCCAGACGCCGAGCACGGCCGCGACCATGTCGACGCCGCGGTCCAGGCAGATGCCGACCGGGGTGTCCGGGGCGACACCGGCGCCGAGCAGCCGGCGGGCGATCTGTCCTGCCCGCCGGTGCAGCCCGGCCCGGTCCACCTGCCCGTCCTCGCCGATGACGGCCGGCCGGTCGCCGGGGTCGGTGGGGTCGGTGGGGTCGGTGGGGTCGGTGGGGTCGGTGGGGTCGGTGGGGTCGGTGGCGAGCAGGTCCAGGACGGTGGCGGCCGGCGGTGCGCCCCGGTCCGTCTGGCTCCACTCGACCACGGCACGCCACCGCTCCACCCCGCTCAGCAGCGGGATCCGGGCCAGGGCGAGATCCGGGTCGGCGACCCCCGCCTCCAGCAGCGTGCCCAGGTGCCGGGCCAGGCGGTCGATCGTGGACGCGTCGAACAGGTCGGTGTCGTACTCCAGTGCCAGCCGCAGGGTGCCGGCGGAGGCCGTCTCGGCGACCAGGGTGAGATCGAACTTGGCGGTGCCGCTGTCGACCTCCAAGGAGGCGACGGTGCAGCCGGTGAGCCGGAAGGCGGTGTTCGGGGCGTTCTGCAGGATGAACTGGGCCTGGAAGACCGGCGCGTGGGACATGCTGCGGTCGGGTTGCAGTTCCTCGACCACCCTCTCGAAGGGCACCTCCGCGTTGCCGAGGCCGACCAGGGTGGCCTCCCGCACCCGCGCGACGAGTTGCCGCAGGGACGGGCGGTCGGCGGACGACACCCGCAGCGCGAGAGTGTTCACGAAGAACCCGGCCAGCCGCTCCAGGTCGGGGTGCTCCCGGCCGGCGACCGGAGTGCCGACCACGATGTCGTCCTGCCCGCTGTGTCGGGACAGGACGGCCTGGAAGGCGGCGAGCAGGGTCATGAACAAGGTGACCCCGTTGTCCCGGTTGAACTCCTCGACGCGCGCGGTGACCGACGCCGGGACGGTGAAGTAGTGACAGGCGCCCCGGTATGAGCGGACGGTCGGGCGGGGCCGGTCGGTGGGGAGACTGAGCAGGGCCGGCGCCCCGCGCAGGTGTTCCACCCAGTAGTCGAGTTGCCGGCGCAGGGCGTCGCCGGCCAGCCGGTCGCGCTGCCAGGCGGCGAAGTCGGCGTACTGGGTGGGCAGGTCGGGCAGGTGGGCGGGGGTGCCGGTCGACACGGCGGCGTACGCGACCTCCAACTCCCCGAAGAGCACCCCGATCGACCAGGCGTCGAAGACGATGTGGTGGACGCAGAACGCCACGTGGTGTCGGTCCGCCCCGGTCCGGACCACCTGCACCCGCATCAGCGGGCCCCCGGCCAGGTCGAACGGCTGCCCGGACTGTTCCCAGACGAGCCGGGTGGCCTCGGCGTCGCGCCGATCCGCCGGGAGGCCGGTCAGGTCGACCTCGGTGAGGTCCACCTCGCCGGTGGGCCGGACCACCTGCACCGGTTCCCCGCCGGACTCGTCGAACGTGGTGCGCAGCGCCCCGTGCCGGTTGACGATCGTGGTCAGCGCGGTGCGCAGCGCCGCGACATCCAGCGGGCCGTGCACCCGGTAGGCGACCGGAATGTTGTAGACCGGCACCCCGCCGGTGAGCCGGTCCAGGAACCACAACCGCTGCTGGCCGAAGGAGGCCGGGTGGCTGCGGGCCGCCCGGGCCCGTTCGGTGAGCAGTCTGGCCAGCAGGGCCCGCTTGCCGCCGGCGGCGGACGCGGTGGAGTCGGCGGTCGTCATCGAACCCCCTGGTTCGTGGTGTCGTGCAGAATCGGGACGTCGGTGGAATTTCCGGGTATCGGAAGGCCGTGCCGCTGGGCCGCCACCGCGACCTGCCGGCGCAGCGACGCCGGGCCGTGCTGCCCGAAGTGCCGCAGGTAGCCGGCGAGGGTCACCGGGTCATCGGCGAGGAACGGCAGGTCACTGGCGACCATGTGCCGGACCACCAGCATCGGCACCGGGCCGCGCAGCGGCCGGAACGCGGTGTTCCACAGGCCGCCCTTGGCCGGCGGGCCGTCGTGGAACTCGCCGAGCATCAACCCCTGCTCGGTGTAGTCCGGCTTGAGCCGCGCCTGCGTCCGGTCCACGGCGTCCCGGGCCACGTCGGGCGGGAGGTCGGGGAGGGTGAGCAGGATCGTCTTGAACTGGGCGGGTAGTCCGGCAAGCGGTTCCAGACGGCGGAACCAGTCCCGGTAGACGGCGAGCACCTCGTCCAGGCCGGCCTCGTCGACGGTGTCCCCCCGGTGCACCGCCAGATAGAACGTGTCCCGGTCCAGGGAGCCCTGGGCGAAGGGACAAACCGGGCCCTTGCGGCCCAGTTCCGGGTGCGGTTCGCAGAGGTACTCGCGGGCCCAGTCGACCACCGCCCGCAACTGGTCGACGATCCCGGTCAGCAGCGGGTGCAACGGCTCAGCGTGCAGGTCGGGATCGGTGAAGAGGATCTGCTCGGGGAAGTGCGGCTGGGTCAACAACCCACTCACCGCCCGGCGGACCGGCGCCGGCCCGCGCGCAGCGCGGTGGCGGCGAGAGCGGCAGCCAGGACGAGACCGGCACCGGCGCCCCGCAGGATGCGGTCCTGCCGGTCGGCCCGGGCCAACGCGTCGGCGTACGGGGCGGTGGTGTGCGCGACCATCGCGTACAGCGGCACCCACCGACCCGGCAGCAGCCGGGCGAGGGTCCGGTCGGCGGCGGCGGAGATCGTGTACCCGAGCCGGTGCACCCGGCCCCGCAGGTCCTCGAAGTTCGCCGTGGAGAGGTCGGCGAGCACGTCGGTGTGCGGCTTGCGGGCCGCCTCGAACGCGGCGAGCGCGGAGGCCCGGTCGGGGTGCTCGGCGAGGCAGCGGTCGAGGACCGCGCAGTCCTCGAAGGCCGAGTTCATGCCCTGTCCGTAGAACGGGTAGACGGCGTGGGCGGCGTCACCGATCAACACCACCCGGTCGGCGTGCCGCCAGGGGGCGGTGCGGACGGTCACCAGGTGGCCGACGGGGTGGTCGGCCACCTGGCGGGCCAGGTCGGGCATCAGGTCCTCCACGTCGGGGAAGTGCCGGCGGAAGAAGTCCCCCACCGCCGTCGGGGTGTCGAGGGCGGCAAAGCTCACCGGCCCCTCGTGGGCCATGAAGAGCGAGCAGGTCAGCGAGCCGTCCCGGTTGGGGTGGGCGACCATCAGCGCCTCGTGGCCGGGCCAGACGTGCAGGGCTTCCAGCCGTACCCGGGGGCGGCCGTCGTCGCCGACCGGGATCGTCAGCTCCTTGTAGCCCCAGGGGAGGAACTCCTGGGCGTAGTCGGCGCGGAGGCCGTGCTGCATCTGTTGCCGGACGGCGGAGAAGACCCCGTCCGCGCCGACGACCAGGTCGGCGCGGACCGTGGCCGGGTCGCCGCCACCGGTCGGCGCGACCCGCACCGTGGCGGTCTCCCGGTCCAGGTGCACCATCCGGCTGCCGAAGTGGAACCGGACACCCGGTTCGGCCTCGGCGGCGTCCACCACCCGCGAGATCAGTTCCTCGCGGAGCACCGAGTGGAGGATCTCGTGCTCGCGCACCCCGTAGGGCTGGAAGCGGACGGCGCCCTCCGGCGAGTGCACCACCCGGCCGCGCATCGGCACGCTCTGCTTGAGCACGTCGTCGAGGAGACCCACCCCGTCCAGCGCCCGCATGCCCCGGGCGGACAGCCCCAGGTTTATCGATCGCCCACCCGGGCCGGCAAGTGCCGAGCGGGGGTCGGGACGTCGCTCGTGGACCCGCACCTCGTAGCCCCGACGGGCGAGGTGCAGGGCGGCGAGGGAACCGGCCAGACCGGCCCCGACGACGACCACACGTTCTCTGCGCTCGGTCACGCGCCCTCCTCGGCGATCAGGGTGTCCAGGAGTTCGTCGACCTCGCTGTCGGAGAGGTCGTCGAGCGAGGCGAGTAGGTCCTGCGGCGTCGGGCCGGCCGGGCCGATCCGATCCGGCCCGGCGGGGGTCCCCGCGGTGTTGCCGACCTCGACGGCGAGTTCGGCGACGGTGGGCGCGGCGAAGAGGCTGCGCAGCGCCAGGTCGACGCCGAAGGTGGCACGGATGCGGGCGATCAGCCGGGTCGCGGTGAGCGAGTGGCCGCCGAGGGCGAAGAAGTTGTCGTGCACGCCGACCTCGGTGCGGCCGAGCACGTCGCGCCAGAGCCCGACGAGCTGCTCCTCGGTGCGGGTGCGGGGTGCGGTCGGCCCGTTGCCGGTGGTTTCCCGCCAGGTCGGCTCGGGCAGCACCCGCCGGTCCAGTTTGCCGCTCGTAGTGCGGGGCAGCGCGCCGAGCAGGACCAGGGTCGCCGGCACCATGTAGTCGGGCAGCCGACGGGCCAGGTCGGCCCGGACCGCCGGCCAGATCGACGCCGCCTCGGCGACGGGCGGATCGGTGACCGCGTAGGCGGCGATCCGCACGTCGGCCCCCGCGCCCCAGGTGGTCACTGCGGCCTCCCGGACGGCCGGATGGTCGCACAGCGCCGCCTCGATCTCGCCCAGTTCGATCCGGAATCCCCGGACCTTGACCTGCTGGTCGGCGCGGCCCAGGTAGTCGAGTCGTCCGTCGGGCAGCCGGCGGGCCAGATCGCCGGTGGCGTAGAGCCGGCCGCCGGGGCGCGGGCCGAACGGGTCGGGCCGGAACCGGGCGGCGGTGGGGCCGGGGCGGCCGTGGTAGCCGCGCGCCACCCCGGCGCCGCCGACGTGGATCTCTCCGACCACGCCCTCGGGGACCGGCTCGCCCGCGGGGTCGAGCAGGTGGATCCGGGTGTTGGCGACCGGGCCGCCCAGGTCGACCGGGCCGGAGTCGCCGACCGGGCCGACCGAGGAGTAGACGGTGGTCTCCGACGGACCGTATCCGTTGACCACCCGGGCGCCGTCGACGCGCAGCGCGTCGGCCAGGTCGCGGGGCAGCGCCTCGCCGCCGCTGATCCGCAGGCGAACCCCCGCCGGTACGCCGGCCGACGTGACCACCATCCGCCACGTCGCCGGCGTGGCCTGCAGCACCGTGACGCCCCGGTCGACGCAGGCGGCGCGGAGCGCGGCGGCGTCCCGCGCGGTCTCCGCGTCGAGGACCTCGATCCGGGCCCCGGCCAGCAACGGCAGCACCAGCTCGACCAGCGAAATGTCGAAGGCCGGGGTGGTGATCGCCGCGACCCGGTCGGCGGCGGTGAGCCCGAACAGCCGGTGGCAGCCGAGGAGGAGGTTGACCACCGCGCGATGGCTGACCGCCACGCCCTTGGGCACTCCGGTGGAGCCGGAGGTGTAGAGCAGGTAGGCGAGCCCGTCCGGGTGGCCGGTGACCGGCGGCGGGTCGCTCGACGGGCCGGTCGGGTCGAGCTGGTCGACGCGGAGCACCACCGGGGTGGTGCCGGCCGTCGCGACGGCGTCGGCGACGAGGGCCGCCCCGGCGGCGTCGGTGAGAAGCACCGGCGGGGCCGCGTCGGCGAGCATGCCGGCGAGCCGGGCCGGCGGCAGCGTCGGGTCCAGCGGCAGGTATCCCCCGCCGGCCCGCCAGACGGCGAGGAGCGCCGCCACCAGTTCGGTGCCCCGACCCACACAGATCCCGACCGCCACGTCCGGGCCGACACCGTGGGCGCGCAACCGGTGGGCGAGGCGATTGGCGCGGGCGGTTAGGTCGTGGTGGCGCAGGGACCCGTCCGGGCCGGCGACCGCGACCGCGTCCGGATCGGCCGGCGGAAACCGGTCGAGCAGTTCGCCGACTCCGGCCACCTCGGGCAGCGGCAGCTCGGTGTCGTTGCCGTCGCGCAGGATCCGCTCGCGTTCGGCGGGGTCGAGCAGGGGCAACTCGCCGACGGGTGTGCCGGGCCGGTCGAGGGCGGCGGTGAGCAGGGTGAGGTACCGCTGTGCGAGGTGGCGGATCCGGATCTCGTCGTAGAGGTCGGTGCGGTAGGTGATCCGACCGCGCAGCCCGGCCGGGCGGTCCTCCACGGTGAGCGTCAGGTCGAACTTGACCGTGCCGTTCTCCCAGAGGCGGGGGGCGATCCGCAGCCCGGCCGAGGTGACGTCCGGGGTTGGCTCGTCGAGGGCGAACATCACCTGCGCCACCGGGGAGTGGGCGAGACTGCGGGTGGGGGCGAGCCGATCCACGATCCGGTCGTAGGGGACGTCCTGGCGGGCCTGCGCGGCGGTGGCCGAGGCGCGGGCCCGCGCGTGGACGCCCGCGAAGGACGGTTGGTCGGCGAAACCGGCCCGCAGGGCGAGGGTGTTGGCGAAGAAGCCCACCACGTCCCGGGTCTCGGGCCGGGTCCGCCCGGACACCGGGACCGCCACCAGCAGTTCGTCGGCGCCGGTGACCCGGTGCAGGAGGATCTGGAAGCCGGCCAGGAGCCGGGTGAAGAGGGTGCCGTCCCGGCCGGCCCGCAGCCGCCGGGTCAGCTCGTCCGGCACGTCGAAGACCACCTCGGCCCCGGCGTCGGACTGCTCGGCCGGGCGGGGCCGGTCGGCGGGCAGGTCGAGCAGGGTGGGCGCGCCGGCCAGTTCGGCGTGCCAGAAGTCCACGTCGGCGTCGAACGCGCCCCGGTCGGCCTCCTCCCGTTGCCAGACCGCGAAGTCCGCGTACTGCACCTCGAGTGCGGGCAGGGCGGGGCGGGCGCCGGCCACCGCCGCCGCGTAGCCGGTGGCCAGCTCGCGGAAGAGGATCCCGAACGACCAGCCGTCGGCGACGCCGTGGTGCACCACGACGACGAGCACGTGCGCCCCGGCGTCCCGGCGGACCAGGCCGAATCGGGCCAGCGGGCCGGTCGCCAGGTCGAACGGCTCCCGGGCGGCGACATCGACCAGATCCCGCCAGGCCCCACCGGGACCGGCGTCGACCACCGGCAGGTGAACCGGCGCGGCCGGGACGATCACCTGGGCGGGTTCCCCGTCGACCGCGGTGAAGTGGGTGCGCAGGGTCTCGTGCCGCTCGACCAGCCAGCTGAGGGTGGCCTCCAGCGCGGGCACGTCGAGTTGTCCGGTCAGCTCGACCGCCCAGGCGATGTGGTAGGTCACCGCCCCCGGGGTCATCTGGTCGAGCATCCACAGTCGACGCTGGGTGAACGACGACGGCAGGATATAGGTTTCGGTGTTCATACCCCCGCCTGGTTACGGTGTGGAGGGGCCGGCCGCCGGTCGGCGGCCGGGGTCTCGGGGCCGGTTGACGCGGCGTCGACGGCTCCGGGCGTACGCGTGTCGACGGCGACGAGCCGCAGTTCCGCGGTGTGGCGCTGCCCCTGGGCGTCGGTCAGCCAGGCGTGTTCCGGGCCGGGCAGCATCTCGCTGCACCGCAGCGTGGCCGCCGGGTCGTCGGCGACGGTACGACGGACCGCGCGGGCGAGGACGTCCACCGAGGCGAGGCTGGCGAGGTCCAGGTGGAACGGTTTCGCCTCCACCGGGGTCTTCACGAAGAGGTGCCGGGGCAACCCGTGCTCCTGCTGCCACCGCCGGAGCCGGCGGAACCGCTCGCCCTCGTCGGTCAGCGTGGCGAGGTCCAGTTCCGCCGCGGCGAAACGCCAGCTCTCCCGGGCCAGCACCACCCGGTCGACGGTGATCCGGGGCTGGTGGTCGGCGGGGCGGCGAAGGTCGAAGCGCTGCACCAGGTGCAGCATCAGCGGCTCGGCGAGCACCTCGGCCAGCGGCAGCCGGTAGCGTCCGTCCCGGCTGCTCACGGTCAGCACGCCGTCGACCGGGCCGAGGACGCAGTCACCGATCGGCAGCGACGTGGCCGGGTCGAGGCCGCAGCTGTCATGGCCGAAGACCAGCCGGACGTCCCGGTCGGTGACGAGCGCGTCGGCCAGCCGGGACGATGCGCCACCCACCTCCCCGGTCGCGGCGAGGGCGATCCGGCCGTGCGGCAGGTCGGCGGTGGTCGCCGCCCGCAGTTCCTGCGGCGCGGGGTGCTGGCCGACGAAGAGCGCCGCGCGGAGCGTGTTCACCCCCGGGTGCACCTCGCCGACCACCCAGTGGAAGTCGCCGCTGGCGACCGCCTCCGGCCCGGCGGCGGCGAGAAGCACGTCCGGGCTGTGCTGGTACGCGCCGACCCAGCCCGGCCGGGGCGCGGCGAACGCGGTGGCGACCCGCTGCCGAAGCTCGTCCGAGGTGGCGGTGATCCGGTGGTCGACCGGGTCGGGCAGGATCCGCGCCCAGCGGTCCTGCAATCCCCGCACGACCGGGGCGATCAATTTCTCCGGCGGGTCGAAGAGCAGGTCGTTGACCCAGAGCCAGAAGTCGGCGAACGGAACCGTCGCCGCGCCGGTGCGGGCGACCAGTTCCCGGTACCGCTGCGTCGCGGCCCGCCGGAACAGCGCCGCCCCGGCGGAGGTGAACCAGCGGGCACTCTCCAACAGCAGGCTCAGCGCCGGCCAGAGGGTCGCGGTGAGGTCGGTGGAGAGGGTCACGTCGGTGCCCGAGGCGCACTCCTCGTAGACCAGGGTCCGCCCGGCGTACACCATGCCGGCCCGGCGGTTGGGCGACTGACCGGTGAGGGCACTGAACCGCTCCTCCAACGCCTCGACCGCCGCGCCCAGCCGGTCGGCGTCCCCGGCCGCCGCGGCGACCGCGTCCCGGGCCCGGTCCAACTCGTCGAGGGCGGCCAGCGCCGGTTCGCGTACCGCCGGGTCGGTGACGGCCGCGAGGCGGGCGCGCAGGGCGCGTTCCGGGTGCAGGTCCTCCCTCGGCACCTCCAGCGACCAGGTGATCCGGCGGGCGTCCCGAAGTTCCGCGAGCAGCCGGTGGACCTGGTCGGCGTCGGTGATCCCGCTGCTCGGGTCGGCGACCAGTTCGGCGGTGATCGCTCCGGCCGGTCGGGTGCCGTCACAGGCACGCAGAAGTCGGGCGGTCACCGGGGCGAGAGGCACCGGTGCGGTCAGCGGCACGTGCAACTCGTCGCCGACGAGGGCGAGGAAGGGCATCCGCCGGGGCACCAACCAGGGGCGCAGCCCCGGGTCGCGGGTGGTGAGCGCCTCGGCCGTCTCGACGATCGCCCAGTTCTCGAAGTGGACGGTCCGGCTGGCGAGCGCCGCGGGTCCGTGCCGGACGGTCAGCGCGGGCACGCCGTCGTCGATCCGGGCCCACCCGACCGGGCCGAAGAAACCGATGGTGTCGTTCTTTGCGCAGTACCGCTGGAGGTAGGTGGCGACGAGCGCCTCGTGCTGCCGGTGCCGCGAGTCGGTGGCACCAGGAGCGGCGGCGCGGAGGGGGTCCACCCCGGTGCGCAGCGCATGCCGGTTCTGCCAGGTCACGGCGGCCCGGAAGAGCGGATCGGTGGCGGCGGCACGCAACGCCGCGGTGCGTCGCGCGCCGGCGTCGCCGTAGACCTGCCGGTAGGCGGCGAGCGCGGCCTCCCGCGCGGAGTGGGCGACCCGCAGGGCGGTGTCAGCCCGGAGCAGCGCGCCCCCGCCGACCGTGGCGGCCTCCGGCGGCAGCGGGTCCGGCGGGCCGTCCCGGCGCACCTGCCGGACCGCCCGGTTCCACCGGGCGCGCTCGCCGGGTGGGCTGGCCGTGCGGGCCCGGCGCAGCGCCTCGGCGAGGTCCCGGCGGGCCTCGGTGAGCCGCTGTTCGGCGGCCAGCACCGCGTCGGCGGCCCGGACCAGTTCCAGGTCACCGAGGGCGGTCAGCGTCCGCAGCGGGAAGCCGGCCGCGCGCAGGCCTACCCAGCGCCACAGCGCCCAGGGCCCGTCGGCCGGCCGGACCAGGTGCGACCGGGTGAGGTCGACGGCCGGGTCGGTGGGTGACGACCGGTAACCGGCCCGATCCCGGCGGGTCACCCCGGGGCTCGCCGGTCGCACCCCGGTGGCCCGCTTGCCGAGCAGCCCGGCCAGCCCGGCGAGGGTCGGGTGGTCGTAGACGACCCGCACCGGCAGTTCGACGCCGAACTGGTCGGCGACGACGAAGGTCAGCCGGGTGGCGAGCAGCGAGTTCCCGCCCAGCACGAAGAAGTCGTCGTCCGGGGTGGACGGGGCGGTGCCGAGCAGGTCGGCCCAGAGGGCGGCCAGGCGCACCTGGACCGGGTCGGTCAGGTCAGCGACCGGATGGGCCGCCGGCTGGTCCGGCAGGGGCAGTGCCCGCCGGTCGATCTTGCCGTTGCGGGTCAGCGGCAGGGTCGGCAGGACCAGGTGGGCGGCCGGCCGGAGGTGGACCGGAAGCCGGTCAGCCGCGTACCGGGCCAGGTCCTGCGGAGTCGGGGCCGTTACGCCGGGGCGGGAGGTCAGGTACGCCAGCAGCCGGCGCCGCTCTCCCTCCCCGTCGACCAGGACGGCTGCCTCGGAGACGGCGGGGTGGGTCCGCAGCACCGCGGCGACCTCTCCCGGCTCGACCCGGAAGCCGCGGATCTTCACCTGCTCGTCGATGCGGCCGAGGAAGTCGAGAGTGCCGTCCGGCCGCCATCGGACCCGGTCACCGGTGCGGTACATCCGGGCACCAGGACGGGGGTCGAACGGGTCGGGGACGAACGCCGCGGCCGTCGCCGCCGGATGTCCGAGGTAGCCCCGGGCGACTCCTGCGCCGCCGGTGTGGAGTTCACCGGGCACGCCGACCGGCACCGGCCGGCCCGCCGGGTCGAGGACGTACACCGTGGTGCGGGGCACCGGCCGACCGATCGGCACCGGGTCCGGCACGGCCGCCGGGTCGGTCATCGGGTGCACGCAGGTGAAGGTGGTGTTCTCGGTTGGTCCGTACCCGTTGACCAGGACCGCACCGCCACGAACCCGCAGGGCCCGGCGGACCGCCTCCGGGGCGAGCACGTCCCCGCCAGCGAGGAGTTGCCCGACGTCGGCGAGGCAGTCCGGGTCGAACTCCACCAGTTGGTGGAAGAGCCCGGCGGTCAACCAGAGCACGGTGATCTTCTCCCGGCGGAGCAACCGGGCCAGCTCGACGAGGTCCGGCGTACCGGGCGGGGCGACCACGAGCCGCGCACCGGAGGTCAGGGCACCCCAGATCTCCAGGGTGGCCGCGTCGAAGGCGGCCGGGGCGAGGTGAAGGACCGTCTCGGCCGGACCCAGTCGCAGGTAGCCGGGCCGGTGAACCAGGCGAACCACGGCGGAGTGGGTGACGGCGACACCCTTCGGGGTGCCGGTCGAACCGGAGGTGAAGCTGACGTAGGCGAGCCCGGCGGGGTGCGGTCGCCGTACCGCGACGCCCGCCGGCGTGCCGGCGTCGGGGTCGTCCAGGCGGAACAGCCGGGTCGCGCCGGGCACCTCGGCGGTGGCCAGCACCGGCGGATCCCCGGCGGCGGCGAGCAGCTGCCGGGTCCGCGCCGGCGGGTCGGTGGGGTCGAGTGGCAGGTATCCGCCACCGGCCCTGAGCACGGCGAGAAGGGTGACGACCAGCTCCACCGAGCGGGGCAGGGCCACCGCCACCGGCTCGTCCCGGCGTACCCCCCAGGCGACGAGACGACGGGCGAGGGCGTCGGCCCGGCCGGCCAACTCCCGGTAAGTGAGGCTGACCCCGTCGGCGCCGACCACCGCCACCGCCTCGGGTTGCCGCCGGACCACGGCGGCGACGAGGTCCGGCACGGTCGCGTCCACCGGGTACGCCCCGGACGGCACCGGATCGCCGACGGCGCGGAAGCCGGCCAGCATGGCCCGGTCGGCGGCGTCGAGCAGGGGCAGCGCGGCGACCGGCCGGTCGAGCCCGTCGGCCAGTCCGGTGAGGATCACCGCGAAGTGACGCAGCACCGCCTCCGCGCCGGCCCCGCTGAGCCGGCGTCGGTCGTGGTAGAGCAGGGCCTTCAGCACCGGTTCGCCGTAGACGCAGAGGGTGACCGTCGGACCCGGGTGCCGGTGGACGCGGGCGACCCGAGCACCCCAGTCGGGCACCGTACGGCTCAGCGTGGTCTGCAGGTCGCGGCGCTCGTACATGAGGAGGGAGTCGAAGATCGGGATGCTGGCCGGCACTCCGCTCCACTGCTGGATCCGGGGCAGGGGGGCGAGCTGGTGCGGGCGGATCTCGTCGACCTGCCGGCGCACGTCGAGAAGCCAGTCCCGGACCGGCCGACGCGGGTCGACGTCGGTACGCAACGGCACCGTATTGATCAGCAGGCCGAGCATCTCGTCGGCGCCGTCCACGGTGGCTCTCCGGCAGCTGCGGGTGTGACCGAAGACGACCTCGGTGAGTCCGGTGTGGCGGTGCAGCAGCATGGACCAGGCCGCGGTGACCAGCGTGCCGACCGGGACGCCGACGGTCCGGGCCGCCTCGTGGACGGCCGCGGTGGCCTCCGGGGTGAACGTCCGGACCCATTCGCCGACCGTGTCCACCCCGCGGGGCAGGTCGACCGGCGCCCGGTCCTGCGGCACCGGGGTCGGCAGGGGCACGCCGGCCAGCCGGCGGGTCCAGAAGCGCTGGTCTCCGGTGAGCGGGCGCCGCGCGGCCCAGACCGCGTAGTCGCGGAACGGTCGTCGCCCCGGCGGGTCGTACGGCCGACCGGTCCGGAGCGCGTCGTGGTCGGTGAAGACCTCGCCGAGCAGCATGTGCACCGACCGTCCATCGAGGATGGCGTGGTGCAGGGTGACCGCCAGGGTGTGCCGGTCCGGCCCATGGGTGAGCAGGGCGACCCGGGCGAGTGGGGCGATCGAGGGGTCGAAGCCGGCGGCGCGGTCGTCGGCGAGGAATCGGGCGAGCCGCTCGGCGTGGCCGGTGGACGGAGCAGCGGACCAGTCGTGGTGCGCCACCGGCAGGGTCACCGCCGGGCGGACCTCCTGCGCGAGGTCGCCGTTCGGGGACCAGACGAAGGCGGTACGCAGCACCGGGTGGCGCGCGACGGCGTGTTGCCAGGCGGTTCGCATGGCGGTCGGGTCCAGCGGCACGGGCCAGTCGACGGCCACCTGGAGGATGTCGACACCCGAGCGGGGCTGGTGTTCCCGGGTGAACAGCATGCCGGGCTGCAACGTCACCGTGTCGTAGCGGCTGTCCGGATCGACGGCGGCATCGAAGGGCGTTGCCGGCACATTGACTCCTTCGTGTCCGGCACACCGGACATAAAAACCTCTGGACCAGTCGGTAAGCAGGGAGGATCGAATTCCCGGCGCCCTGTTGCCGCAATATGCGGAATTAACTGGGCCGGGAATAACTCACCAAAAATTACGAGAGCGATTCGGGTCTGTCAACCGGTCGGAATGTCCGGTCCGAACCGCCGACGGGTGGCCTGCATCCGATGAACTATTCGGATATTTCCGAGGCAATGGTGAATCGACTCCCGCCCCCACCGATAGCCAGATCAGTGGGCAGAAGGTTGTGTCTTCCGCCGACACCTCCACCGATCCCGCAGCGACGACACCCGGTCGCGCGGCTGACCAGGACACCGGCGCGCAGGAGGGCGCGTCGCCCCTCGGAGGAGACAGGCGGCGGGCGCGACGGGGCGTCCCGGCACGCGCAGGGACCGCCAGCGGCACCGTCGCCCGCTACCTGGGCAGGCAAAACGACCGCGGACGTACCGGTTCTCCCGGTGCGTCCGCGGTCGTCGGGTGGTGCGGTGGCGGTCAGCCCTGCACGGCCAGCCACTCCCGCAGGCTGCGCGGCCGCAGGTCGGTCCAGATCTCGTCGATATGCGCGAGGCATCTGGCCCGATCGCCGTCGAAGCCCGCCGGACGCCATCCGGCCGGAATCTCCGAGCCGATCGGCCAAATCGAGTACTGCTCCTCATCGTTGAGCACCACGTGATAGCGGCGCCGGTCCCCAGGCTCTTCCATCGACACTCTCCAAGGCGCTGTAGCCACAAGTTAGATCGGCCAATATACCCCCGGTTCGGCCGGTCGGCGTTGACCGATCGGCGCCATTGTCTTGTCCGTTTGCTCATCGACAATAGCCGGACCCGCGCGCCGGGGGTACGCCAGAACCAAACCGACGGACGTTCGAGGTAGATTCTCACACCCGGGGTCATTTTTTTCGCCATCGCGCACCGCGTCGAAGGCGGCCGCGCGCGATCGTCCACGGACCGTTGCGGGAGCGTTTCCAGCCGTCGAGGACGGACCGGCGCGCCACCATTGGGCGCGCGTGGCATCCGCGCGCCGGCCCGCCGGCCGTACGCTCCTGTCACTCGGCGATCCGCCGGAGCGCCCGGCCCCGCGACGTCGGGGCCGGCCCGGACGTCGCGGGGCCGGCCCGGACGGTGGCCCGCTTGACCCCGTACACCCGTACGTGGCGGGCGGTGACCGGGGCGAACGTGACGTTGTCGGAGCGGCTGGCCGGTCTGGACCCGCCACGGCCGGAGTTGCTGCTGGTCATCCTCGACGGCTTCGGCTGGAGCCTGCTGGGGCGGTACGCCGACTCCTCTCCCCTACTGCGCCGGCTGCTGGGCGAGGGGATCGCCGGCAAACTGCAGACCCAGTTCCCCACCACCACCGCGGCCAACATCACCACCCTGCACTGTGGTCTACTGGTGAGCCGGACCGGACTGTTCGAGTGGATCATGTATGAGCCCTCGGTCGAGGCACTGGTGTCTCCGCTGATGTTCTCGTACGCGGGCGACCGGAGCCGGGACACTCTCCGCTCTACCGTCGCCGACCCGCGTGCGGTGCTGCCACTGCCGAGCCACTACCGGACGCTGACCGACCGCGGGGGCGAGTGCGTGGTACACCAGAGCCTTGCCTTCACCCCCGTCGACCTTCTCCTCGGTGGTCATGGAGGGCGCCCGGCTGGTGCCCTACGCGGACCCGCGGGAGGCGGCGCGCAGCGCGGCGGACCCGCCGGCGACCGGCGCCCGCGCTACCCGGTCGTCTATCTCAACCAGGCCGACGCGGTGGCGCACCTGAAGGGGGCCTCCTCGCAGGCCTACCGCGAGACGGTGACGACGCTCCTCGACATACTGGAGGACCTCTTCACGGCGCTGGCGCCGGGCACGCTCTTCGCACTGACCGCCGACCACGGGCATATCGACGTCGACCCGACCCGGACGATCCAGCTCAATCGGCTGCGGCCGGGGCTGGAGTCCCACCTGCGCCGCTGGTCCGCCGGTCCAGCGGTGGGCCCGGGCGGCTCGCCGCGGGACTACCTCCTCTACCTCGCCGACCCGAGCGAGGCCGAGCCGGTACGGGCCCGACTGGCCGCGCTGCTGGCCGGCACGGCGGAGTGCGTCGGCGCAACGAGCGTCTGGAAGCGAATCTGGCCCGGACGAAGACCGCTCTGGAGATCCTCCGCCGTCAACGCTGACTCCGGTTGAACGCCGCGCGGTCCTGGATGTGCTGCATCCGGGCAGGGGTGCCGATGGGTGCTGCCCTGCTGACAGCCGAGCGCGCCAGCGAGCGTCCCGGGACGCGTCCCCGCTTTGCGCCCGTGACGGAGCTGATCCCTCTCACTGACGACTCCCCCGTGCCAGTGGCCGGACCTAGACCAGGCGCCAGCCACGCGACAGGCGTTGAGCGGTGTGGTCCTGTACTCAACGCACGTTGCTCCAAACAAGAACGAGGATATGCTCACGTTCCGTGCATGCGTCAACATCTGTTTTGCTGGCGCTTGCATCTGCGACACTGTTGTTTAGTCGCTGGAGGGTGAAGAGTCATGGTCGACGATGGGCACGTTGAGCAGGAGCTGCCGCCCCTTGACACGCTGGCAGCCCGGCTGGAGTACCTGTTCGACAAGATCCGCCCGACCGCTGAGGAACTCAGCGACCCCGACGAGTCGGGCCGCAGGTACACCAACAAGGAGATCGCCGACAAGATCAACGCGACGGCGGCCGACACTGGTGTGACGATCAGCGCCGCCTACATCGGAGAGTTGCGCCGCGGCGTAGCGAGCGATCCTCGCACCTCACACGTGCGCGCTCTGGCCTTCGCGTTCGGCGTGAACTCGGGCTACTTCGTGGATGACGCGGCGGCACGACGGATACAGGACCAGATCACGCTGCTCAGCGAGTTGCGGCGAATGGACGTCAAGCAGGTGGCCCTGCGCCAAGTGCTCACCGACAACGGACTGTCCTCAACAGATATGCAGCTCATTGAGCAGATGGTGGCCCGATTGCAGGCCGTAGCCGAGGGCACCAGCCCGGGCGGAAGTGGTGCCGTGCCGGGTGATCGCAGTTAGCTGTGCTGATCCTTCGGTGGCAGTACGCCGACGAGCGGGGGAACGCTGACGTGAAGTTGCACCGACTACGCAAACGCTGCGAGCAGATCGCCGCCGAGGTGGAGATACCGGAGCCGTTCGACATCAAGAAGCTGTGCGACCTGCTTGGCGAACGGCGCGGCCGGCCCATCCATCTGGTGCCGATCAGGCTCCCGGCGCACGCGGTATGCGGGATGTGCGTGCCGACCGGCGAGTTCGACGCCATCTTCTTCGAGCAGGACACCTCACCCCTGCATCAACTACTGATCATCGGTCACGAACTGGGCCACCTGCTCGCCGGCCACCGGGCTACCGAAGTCCTGGACCCGGACGCCTCCCGCCTGCTACTGCCCGACCTCGACCCGCAGCTGGTCCGGCGCAGCCTCGGCCGGAGCAACTACGCAGCCGCCGAGGAGCGCGAGGCCGAGATGATCGGATCGCTGCTGTTGCGACGGGCACGCGCTGGCCGTGACGAGGGACAGGAGTCGCCGCTGGACAGCCGTCAGGCCGAGTTGTACGGCCGGCTGCGGCACTCGCTGGAACACCCCGACTGGTAGTCGAGATGGATACCACCCTGTACGCCGTCTGCGCGGTCGCCGGCTGGTTCGCCTTCGGCTACATGCTGCGGCTCCAGCACCGGCAGCCCGGCCGGGTCCGAGGCGCGATTTGTGTGGCGCTCGGGGCCTTCGCCGCCGGGATCACCCTCGCCATCCCACCCCTCGCCGCCGGCATCGACCACGCATCAGGGCTACCCAACCTGGCCAAAGTCATCTCCCACGCCTGCGCTATGACGATCGCTGCGAGTGCCGAGAACATGCTGCTTCACCTCGCCCTGCCACCGGCGAAGGCCGCAGTGCGGAGCCGGTTCTGGGTGTGGGTCACCAGCGGCGCGTTCCTCGCCATGGCTGGCCTGTTCGTCTACACGCTCACCTACGACACCCCGGTCCTTCTGACGGTCGAATACGCGCGGGATCCTGTCGTAACTGCCTACCTGCTGATCTTCATGCTGGTCGGCTTCTTTGCCTACTGCACCGACATCACCCGCCTATGCTGGCGCTTCGCCCGCGTCTGCGGACGCCCCTGGCTCCGGCGCGGCCTCCGCATAACCGCCGTTGGTGCCGCCTTCGCACTGCTCTACAGCACCAACAAGATCGTCTACCTCATCGCTTACTGGAGCGGCCACCAACCGTCTAGTGAGAGAGAGATCGCCGCAATCCTGGTGACCATCAGCGCGTTGCTCATGATGGCCGGCCTCACCATGCCGGCCTGGGGCCCGATCCTCACAATCACTCGGCGCTGGGACGACTTCCGCTCCTATCGACGACTGGAACCGCTCTGGCGGGACCTCGTCAGCGCCCTGCCCGAACTCGAGCTCGATACAAGCCTGCGCCGACCGCTCGGGGCGGTCCGCGATATCGACTACGCACTGACCCGCCGGGTGGCCGAGATTCGCGACGGACGTCTCGCGCTCCGCCCGTACATGGACGTCAAGGTGACGGAGCTGGCCGAGCAATTCGCTGAGCAGGCCGGGCTGACCGCTGACGAGCGGCGGTCGAACCTAGAGGCGGCCCATTTGGCTTGCGCCCTGCATCGACACCAGGCCGGCATTGTCGCTGCGGTCCCCCAGCCGGCGGACGATCTCCATCGTCCAGGCGGTGGCTACACCGGCGAGATCGCATGGCTGATGCGGGTCACCGCTGCCTATGCCCAATCCCCCGTGGTGGCCCGGACGCTCGTCGCGGCCCGGCTCGCAGCCGCGAAGGACTTTCCGCACCCAGTGGTTGGAGATGCCCAACGATGAGACACCGCTACGCCAACCTGACTCGCATCCGCGCTCTGGACCCTGAGCATGACTACCTGGCCATCTACCAGACCATGCTGCGCTACGAGTTCCCCTGGGACATGAAGCTCGGGCTGAACCTTGCCTTCAACCGGTCCTTCTCCGTCCCCGCCATCGCCGCAGTGCACACCGCCACTGGTGAGCTAACCGAGCGAACCCAAAAGCGCATCGACGACACCGGCCTCCTGATGTACGAAATGGTGCTCAACGGGTTCGACCAGCCGCGCGGCCGGGACGCGCTGCGACGGGTCAACCAGATCCACCGCCCCTACGACATCCCCAACGACGACTACCTCTACGTCCTCGGCTGCTTGATGGTGATCCCCACCCGGTGGCTGCAGCAGTACGGCTGGCGCCAACCCTGCTGCCACGAGCGACGGGCCACCTACCTGTTCTATCGGGAGTTGGGCCGGCGGATGGGCAGCACCGAGATCCCGAGCTCCTACGAAGAGTTCGAGACCTGGTTCGACGCCCACGACGCCACCCACCTGCAGCCCAACGACGACGCGGCCGCCATCGAGCGAGCCACCCGCATGCTGATGCTCACCCGCATCCCCACGCCCCTCGCACCGCTGGGCAACGCGCTGGTCAGCGCCATATACGACGCGCCGCTCCGGCACGCGATGCGAGTCGCCGCACCGGCGTGGCCGATCCGGGCTGGCCTGCATGCGGCCCTGAAGCTGCGGTCGCGGCTCCAACGGTGGTTCGGCGCGCCGCACACCACGGCGCTGTTCGCCAACGGGATCAAGACCAAGAGCTATCCCGACGGGTACGAGATCAGCCAGCTCGGTCCGCAGCAAGACGGTTAAGCTGGTCATGCTCGGTCTCTCTGTCACGCCAGGCTGGTCGTCCCAGCGGGCCAGTTCAGCCGGCGGTCCTGCGAGGGCTGCGGCGTCGAGGTGAGTCCGGTCGGACCCGGCTGGGCCGCGCTGCTACCGAGCGGCCGCTGCTGGCAGCGGATGGGCGCCCCTCCGTACCTGCTGGAGCTCTGCGCTGCGGTCGCGGTCACCACCGTGCTTCTCGCCGCTCCCACCATGCCGGTGCTGCTGGCCGGCCTGTGGTGGGCCGGCTGCGCCGTCCCGCTCGTGTTCATCGACGCTCAGGTGCACCGCCTGCCCAACGTCATCACCCTGCCGGCGGCGGCCGGCGTCTTCGCTCTGCTCACCGTCGACGCAGCGGTCACCGATCGGTGGGAGCGCGTGCTCGGCGCGGCGATCTGCGCGGCCGTCGCCACTACGGTGTTCGTCAGCACGGGGCTGATCCTGCGCAACCGCGGCATGGGCCTGGGCCACGCCAAGCTGATCCTCTCGGTGACCGCCCTGCTGGGTGGTGGGGCTGGGGCACGGCCTTCAGCGCGGTGTTCTTGGGCTACCTGGGTGCGGGAGTCGTGGGTGTCGTGCTGCTGGCCAGCCGACGTGTCCACCGCGGGACTCGCATCCCGATGGGCCCGTTCACTATCCAGCCGACCACGCGGCGGGTAGCCAGGTCGATGACGGTGGCCAGGTACAGCCACTCACTGACCGGCTCGCGCTACGGGAGGCTCTTCTCGGTCCGCCGCCGCGTCGGCAATGGTCTCGATGGCCGGCTGCTCGCCTCGTGGTTGGCGTACGGCCGTCACGGCTAGCAGTGTGGCCAGCACGGAGCTTAGTGCGATGACCAGCCACACGCTGTGACCTAGCCGAACGAAGAGCCAACCTCCCGCCATCGGCCCGACCGCCGTTCCAAGCCCGAACATAAACTGAAAGCTACCGATATAGCGGGACTTGAGGGACGCGGGTCCGGCGACGGCGGGATACGCGAACGCCGCCGGTCCACCGATGATCTCACCAAGAGACCAAATCAGCGTGCCGCCGATGATGATTGCTGGACCCAGCGGGAGCGCATAGAACGCAACACCCGCGCCGAGTAGGCCAAAGGCCAAGCCTATCGTGACCTTGAAGGGCCAGTTCTGAGTGACCTTGGTGAGCAGAAGCTCGAAGGCGATGACGATGAACCCGTTGAGCGAGACCGCCGCCGTGTACCAGAATATGGGCGACCCCTCGGCTGTCATGTCAAGTGGCAGGGTGGAAAGGTATTGCACGTAGACGGCGGAATGCAGGAATGTCGCTACGAGATAGCTGAGGAACCGCCGATCCCGCAGCACGTCGGAGTAGCTACCTTGGTTTGAGTCCTCCGCCGGGTCGACGGTCGGCCGGACGCGGCTGCGGGCGGGCAAAGCGACCCATGCGAGTCCCGCGTACAGCAGCGCAATCGCCGCCTCGCCCCAGAACAAGAGTTCATACTGTTGGCGCCCCAGGTTGTAGAGGGCAAATCCGAGTAACGGGGCGGCCATTGCACCTAGATTCAGGCCGAACCGGTACATAGCGAAGATCATGACCTGCTGATCGTGTGGGGTGAGTTCGGACAGCAGGGTCGCCGATGCCGGTCGGTAGAGCTGCCCGCCGAGACCGACCAGGGCTACCGCGAGGAGCACCATCGGGTAGTTCGGCAGAAATAGCAGCGAGGCGATCAGCACGCTGGAGCTGGCCATGCTGATCACAGTTGCATTCCGGGCACCGAGCCGATCGGCCAAACCGCCGCCGATCAGCACGCCGACGACTGCACCGCCACCGTAGACACCGAGTGCCAGCGCGGCCTGCTCGGTGCTGTATCCCTCGGCTAACAGGTACAGGACAAGAAAGATGTTGAGGAAGCCGCTGAGCCGGTTAATGAAGACGCCCGCGAGGATAGCCTTCACCGCCAGCGGCGCCTGCCGAAACGTGGAAGTGATGGCGGGGCCCTTGGCACCCTGGCCGTACATCATTGCGCAGAGTCCGAAACGTGCACGGTAATGGCCGCACGCACTCGCCGTTCGAGCTCGTCGAGTTCCGTCTCCACCGGTGCGTCGATGAAGAAGGTCACCACCCGGTCGTCGGACTCGCGCAGCTCACCCAGTCGACTGCCGCGGTCCTTCAGCACGAAGACCGCGCGCAGGGTAGGCGGTTCGTCGGAAGCACCCGGGGGCACCACCGGCCAGACGCCGGAACCGCTCAGCCAGAGCGGTCGAACCTCGGGCCAGTCCACGGCCACGTCGTTCAAGGTCCCAACCGGGTGCTCGAGGTAGACCTGTCGGGTGAAACGCCGCGGTGAGGGGTACGAGGCGGGCTCCCCCAGCGAGATTCGCATGATCTCCGGCTCCAGCGCGGCGCCCGTGGCCAGTTGGTACAGCGCGAGCAGGCCGTCGCCGGGGGTGCGGGCGGCGACTTCCATTAGGTACACGCGACCACGCGCGTCCACTCGCCACTCCGAGTGGGCGATGCCGCTACCGAAGGCCAGCCGTTCCAATAGCTGCTGGTTCGCATCGAGGAGCATCGCCTGCACGTCAACATGGCCCTCGGGAACGCTATGCGAAATCTCCACGAAGGTGTTCGCGTGTGACTCGGTGGTTTCCTTGCGGGTCACCGAGGCGAAAATGGTCTTTCCTTCCTGCACTAGACACTCGACCGAGTATTCCTGCCCAACTATCTTTTCCTCAACCAACAAATGTTCGTGTTCCGGGTAGCTGGCCACAACCTCAGCTAGTTGAGCCGGGGTTTCGACGGTGATGACGCCCGAGCTGGAGTGCCGGCTCGCTGGCTTAAGCACCGCCGGAAATGGCGCCGCGTACGGGTCGAACGCGGCGCGCTGCCCGCCTGGAACAGTCACCGAGACAGGGCTGAGCTCACTCAGGTACCACCGCTGCAGGTACTTACTGCGACAGACCCGGCTCGCCCGAAGGCCCGGGCCGGGCAGCCCGAGAGCGTCGGCGACGATGCCCGTGGGCTCCACCAGCGTCTCGCCCACCGCGTAGACGCCCCGGATCGTATACCGGTCGCGCCAGTTTTGCGCCTGGGCGATAGCGCCGGCAGTGAACGACCCCTCGACGTCAAAGGACCCCTCCACGAAGGCAATCTCGTCAATCATCTGGGCGACGTGCTCCGGATCCTGCCGAGCCGCCGTCGCACGCTTCCGCCAGCTCTCAGCGGTCAGTACCAGGATCTTGAGGCCGCGCCTGCGTAGCTCCGTGAGATACAGGGGGTTACGACAAACGACGGCGAACGCGCCAGTCAGAATGAACGCCGGGGGGCACCTATCAGCCGGGTTGGCTTGTTGCGTCATCTATGTACCTCTCGGAGTTGTCGGGCTGCGGCCGGAAGACTCTGGTGGTGGCACGGGACGGGTCGCCAGGGCGGAGGTGTAGCTCGCCTTCGGCGGGCAGCATCACGACAGCAGCGACGCTTCGTTCCCGCCGGATGTCCCCGCTGTCCGGCACGCAGACCGGCGGCTGGGACAGCAGCCCGAAGTGCTGCTCCGGTTCGGCGTCGCCGGTCAGCCGGGCCAAGCCCGTGCGGATGGCCGCCAGCCGGTTGAGGGACGAATTGCGCGCGAAAATGTTCAGCTCGTCGCTGCTAACGAAATCCGGGTGCAGGAAGTGGTTGGTATGCGTGAGTTCGGCACCAGAGGTCACCCGGATCTCCTCGCCGAGGATCTCGACATAGGCAGCCAACCGAGTGTCACAGAGCATGATGGATCGGGAGCTGGCCAGCGGCAACTTCCCGAGGATCTCGACAGCCTGCTCGACGGTATCAGCGGTATCGAGAAGGTGCCGGATGGCCAGGTAGGGCGGGATCCCGGGTCGCCAGACACCGCCGAGTACAAGATTAAGCCCGACAGCCAGACCGGCGCTGTTGACGCCGAGGTAGCCGAGGAGGCCGGCGAAGCTCAACACTATGGCCGACCGATGCGGACGTACGACATGCAGCACGGCGATCTGGTCATCGAGGTTCCCGTTGAGGTCGACGGTCTGCGCGAGCACCGGCTGCCCAGCCGGGCCGGTGCGCGCATAGGTGGTGCAGTCACCGATGGTCGGAACCCGGTGGTAGCCGAGGATTTCTCGACGCAGCTGCAGCAGGTGCGCGAGGTCGTCGTCGAGTCCCGCACCGTGTCCCAGGCCGACTATCTCCTCGGCCAGGGCGGGCGTTGCGGCGGCGATCACCGAGCGGTAGGCCGCAACCGTCGGCCGCAACTGCGCGAGGGTGACCGGTTCCGGCAGTAGCCGGTTCAGCCGGCAGAGGGCATCCTCGACGAAGGCGTGCAGTGCGACTCGCTGGGCTTCGCCGTGTAACAGGCCGACGGTGAAGGCGTCGCCCTCGGCCCTGACCCGTGTGATCGCCGGACTCATTCCGCCCTGCCGACGCGCAAAGCCTTCGGGCCGGTAGCCAACTGTTCCTTCACGTCGGGCCACTCGGAGCGGACGATGCTGTAGAAGACAGCGTCCCGCCGCCGGCCGCCGGGCATGTAGTTGTAGCTGCGGAGTGTGCCTTCCTCGCGAGCGCCGATGTTCCGCAGACCGCGACGTGCCTGCTCGTTGCGCATGTCCGTCTTGAACTCCACTCGCTCGGCCTGCATCCGCTCGAAGGCGTGTTCCAACAGCAGGTACTTGGCCCAACGGTTGACGCCCTTGCCTTGGAACTCGACACCAAGCCAGGACCACCCAATCTCCAACCGTCGATCGGTCTCGGCCAGGTTACCAAAGCTCATGCTACCGGCAGTGAGGCCAGCACTCTTATCCGTGATGTGGTAGACGGCTCTGCGTCCGGCCTCGTGGTCGGCAAGAGTGCAGTCGAAAAACCGCTCGAAGTCTTCCTCTGACTCGACGAGCGACACGAACCATCGCCAGATCTGCCGATCCATCGCGATCGCGCGGATCGCCTCGCGATCCGCCGCGGTGATCGGGCGCAGCAGGACGTGCTCGTTTTCGAGGGTTGTCGCCGCGATGTCAGACCAGCCCATCTCAGGCCTCCTGCTGCCGACCGACTATGCCGCTCAGCGCGTCAACCACGTCCCGCAAAGTGTGCATCCGCGCCACGTCCTCTTCGGTGAGATGGCTCAGGCCCACCCCGACGTCCTCGCACAGTGCGGTCAAAAAGAGTACTTTGTTGAGCGACGTCAGCCCATAGTCCGCGGCGAGGTCGGCGTCCGGGGCGAAATCGGCCGGCGCAACTGCCCCATCCAACGCGCTGGAGAGGCTGTCGCGCGCCGCCCCGTTCAAATCGACAGATGCTACGTCCGAGCTCATGAAAGTCCTCCGTTAGGGTCGGTTATCTCGTTTCGGTACCGGTCAAAAATGAGCCGGCGGCGGGGCTTGTACTGCGAGGTGAGCAGGTTGTTCTCGATGGTGAATGGCTCGCTCACCACTACCTTGCGGATCTGCTCGTCGGGGCCGGATGCGGCGTTCGTCCGAGCCAACTGGGCGTCGATCTCCGCCATGTCGGCTGGTTCCGCCATCGGAGAGATCACGGCGACCAGGTAAGTCTGACTCGGGCAAAATAGAATGCAGTGCGCCACTGCGGGGCTGCGTCGCATGCGCTCCTCGATCGGCTGGACGACGACCTTGCGCCCGTTGTCGAGCACGATAACGTCGTCGGCTCGCCCAGAAATGTACAGGAAGCCGTCCTGGTCGAGGTAGCCCACATCACCCGTGCGAACGGTCCTCGGCGCGACAAAGACACGCTCGGAATCGCCCGGGGCGGAGTGCTCGTATCGCTCGCTGACCGGGTAGTCGCTGCGGACACTGATTACACCATCCGAATCGAACAGCACTTCCTTACCGGGCAGCACCTTCCCGACACTCCCTGCTCGATGTGCACCGGGATAATTTTTGGCGACGATGCAGGTTTCGTTGAGGCCGTACCCCTCGTAGATCGACAGTCCCACCTCGCTGAAAAAGCGCAGCGTATGGTTGCTGGCCGGCGCTGACCCGGTCCACAGGTAACGGATCTGCGGACCAAACAGACGTACGGCCGCGTCGCGGCGAGCGTCCTTGCCTCGACCGCTCGCGGGCGTCACTCGGGCCGCCCGGGCCTCGATGTGCGCCCGGGCCGTCTCGAAAAAGCCGGGCACCCCCATCACGACAGTTGGTCGGACCGTGCTCAGGGCGGCGAACACGGACTCATACGTCGAAATGGTGATGTCGTGCCCGTACCGAAGCGCTGAGTAGATCCAGTACCGCTGCTGCAGTAGCGAGAGAGGTAGGAAGACGAACAGATCGTCGCCCGGTCCGTGCTCGAACATGTGCTGCACGGCCCGCAGCGAGGAGTCGATGCTGCCCACCGTGGCGGCAAGACCCTTCGGCTCTCCGGTGCTTCCGGAGGTGAACTTCAGGGTGGTCACCTCCCCTGAGGCGTACGCCACCGGCGGCAGCACCACGTCTGGACCATCAGCGAGGTTACGCACCAACTCGACGGGGTGGACGCCGTCGCCGTCGGTCTGCTGGTCGGTGAAGAGCAGGCGCAGACCGTAGCGCGCCCGCAGTCGCGCGTCGGCGGTGAACTTACCCGGTTCCAGGCCGGCGGTAACGACCTTCAGACGCAGTGCCGCCAGGTCCAGCAGTACCCACTCCAGCCGGTTGCTTGCCAGGATGCCGATGCGGTCGCCGGGGCCTACCCCCATCCGACGAAGCCCAGCTGCCACCCGGCCGGCACGCTCGTAGAGCTCGCGCAGGTCCATCGATTCGCGGGCACCAAGCCGTACGAAAGAGATCCGGTTGCCGGCGGCGGGCGGATGGGCCACCACGTGATTCATGATCGACTCAGTCATCCCGGAGCCTCTCCAGAGTGAGCAGGTGAGCCGCCATCGCTCGGACGGTTTCCATCTCCGGCAGTCGGGCCAGTGGAATCGACACCCCGTACCGTTTCCGTACCGCGGTAAGGATGCGGGCGGCGGCTATCGAGTCGCCGCCGAGTTCGTAGATAGTGGCCCCCAAATCGACCATGGCAACACCGAGGATCTGCATCCAGAGGTCGGCCAGCTGCGCCTCGACGTCGGCGGCCCGTCCCCGGGCAACGGTGGCCGGGCCGGTCGGGGTCTCCGTAACTACGGTGGCGCTGAGCCGGGAACGGTCTACTTTGCCATTACGGGTCAAGGGCAGCTCGTCATGCCACACCATCAGCGACGGCACCATGTACTCCGGCAACTGCCCGCGCAGCGCCCGCCGCAGCTGATCCTCGTCCGGGCGCTGGCTGCCGTCGGAGACCAGGTGGGCCACCAGCCGTACTCCCCCGACACCATCCTGGCGGACCACTACCGATTGACGTACACCGTCGAGGTCGACGAGCCGGGTCTCCACCTCCCCCGCCTCGATTCGGTAGCCATTGATTTTGATCTGGAAGTCGGACCGCCCGAGAATGGCGATGCTGCCGTCGGGCAGGTATCGACCCAGGTCACCAGTACGGTAGATGCGGTCGGCGCGTTGTTCGTCGTGCCAGAAACGTTCAGCGGTACGGGTCTCGTCGCGCCAGTAGCCCCGAGCCAGCCCGACCCCGGCAGCGCAGATCTCGCCGGTGACCCAGTCCGGGGCGTCGAGGCCGTTCCGGTCCAGCACATAGGCCCGGTTGTTGGCGTTCGGCCAGCCGTACGGAATGCTGTGGCCCTCACCACCGTCCGGCTCAATCGGGTAGAGGATGTTCCAGATGGTCGTCTCGGTCGGCCCGCCCAGCGAGACAACTTCCAGGCCGGGCCGCAGCTTGCGCAGCGCCGGCGGTAGTGCCGGCGGGATCCGGTCCCCGCTCATCATCACCAGTCGCAGACGGGCCAGCGGCTCGGCGCCGTCTGCGGCTGCCTGTTCGTGCACGAGGGACACGATGGCCGGCACGGAGTTCCAGAGCGTTACCCCGGCCGTGGCGCAGAGGTGCAACCAATGGGCCGGGTCCGCCGCCCGGTCAGCGTCCGGCTGCACCAGGGCGGCGCCGGCGGAGAGCGCGCCAAACACGTCGTACACGGACAGGTCGAAGTTGAAGGCACTGATGGCAAAGAAGCGGTCGGCGGGGCCCACCCGGAACCGGCGGTTACAGTCAGTAATCACGTTGAGCAAACTGCGGCGGCTGACCATGACGCCCTTCGGCTGCCCAGTCGTCCCCGAGGTGTAGAGTACGTACGCTAGATCATCGAGGTCGGCACCCGGCAGCGGCTCCACCGGGGGCGGGTCGCCCGTTACCTCGTGGGTCAGGTCGAGGACGTCAGTGTCGGGCTCGTCGGCCGCGTAGCCGACGTTCGTCAGCACCATCCGAACCTGGCCGTCGCGTAGCAGGTACGCACGCCGCTCGGCGGGAAGCCCTGCATCAACCGGCAGGTAGGCGCCACCGGCCAGCACGGTGGCCAGGATGCCGACTATCTGCTCCGGCCCACGGGTCATGACCAGGCCGACCAACTCGTCCCGATGTAGTCTGCGGGCACGCAACCAGGAGGCGGCGTGGCGGACCCGGCGGTAGAGCTCGCCATAGCTGACGGTCTCGGCCCCACTGATTACCGCCGGTGCCTCCGGGTTCGCCATGGCGTGGGCGATGAACGCGTCGGTCAGCGTCTCGTCCAGCAGTTGAGCGGCGGTGTCGTTGGCCTGCTGCCGGCGGCGCCGCTGGTCGGCCGGGAGCAGGTCGAAGGAGTGGTTGTTCCAACGGGACTCGTCGCGCAGTTGTTCCAGCAGTGAGCGGTAGCCGTCGGCCAGCGCGTCGAGCAGCCCTTCGTCGTAGAGCGCATCGACGCCGTCGAGTTGCACGACCAAGCCGCCGTGCTGTTCCATCGCGAAGGCATTCAGCCAGACCTGCGGTGTCTGGCTGACCGAATACACCTCTTTGCCGAACAGTTCCAGGGTGGAGCCATCCACGTCCGGTTGGGGATGGCCGATGGCGCTATTGAAGGTGTACTGCGCTCGGGACTCGCCACGGCGGCCCAACTCGCGCAGCACCTCCACCCCGGAGAAGTGGCGGTTGTCCAGGTCCTGATGTAGTCGAGCCTGCACAGTACGGGCACGTTCCCGGAAGGTGGTGCTCCGATCCACCGCGAGCTCGACCAGGATCGTGTCGGAGAACTGACCGATCGCGTCGAAGATGCGGGGATGAATCGGCGGCCGGTGGGCCACGGTGGTGTTTATGGTGAACCGTTCACCCGCCCCCCAGGTGGACAGCGTTTCCGCGTACGCGGTCAGCAGCAGGGCCGACGGGGTCAGCCCCGCGGCCGCCGCGTGGGCGCGGACCGTTACCCAGCCGGCAGCGTCCAGCCGTACCTCGCGTTGACGGAACCGGGGGTAGGTAATCTCCGCTGGGTTAGTACGCAGTGGTAGATCCGGCCGGGGGGCGAAGTCGTCGAGGCGCGACATCCAATACGCCTCGGACCGGGCAACCGGCGGCTGGCCGGCGGATCGCTTCCGAGCGTCGACGTACTCGTGGAACGGCAGCTCGCCCGGGTCCTCCCCAGCGTTGCCCTGATAGGCCTGCCACCAGGCACGAAAGAACAGGAACATGCTGATCCCGTCCATAATCAGCCCATCATGACTGACGTGCATAACCATGCGGTCAGAAGCGAGCACGGTGACCGCGACGTCGAGTAGCGGCGCGCGGTCGGCGGGCAAAACCAGGTGTGATCGTTGCTCGCGTAGCTCCGCCAGGCGCTGTTCTTGGACGGCTGGCGACTCGCCCCGAAGGTCCTGCCGCGCGATGGTCACGGCGAGCGGTGGCTGCTGCTCGACTTGGACATCCTCGGCGGGAAAGCGGCTACGCAAGCCGGGGTGACGGTGCACGACGGCCGCCAGCGCACTTTCCAGCCGGTTGATGTCCCACACACCCTCTATCTCGTGGTAGACCTGACTAGCCACATTGCCCAGATCGAAGACGTCGCTGCGGCCAATCAGGTAGCTGCGCTGCAACGGGGTGAGCGGGAACGAGGCCGCCTGGTCCCCCGCCTGGCCGCGGAGGTGGGCAATCAGCTCGGGCTTGCGCTGCCGGATCCGGGACACCAGGTCGGCATCGATCCGCTCCCGCGGCCCCTGCAGGCGCAGATCGGCGTCGGCGAGGCTGATTGTCAGACCGCGGGCGGTGATGTCCTCCAACAGTTGCGCGACGCTCATGCCGGCCTCCCGGCCGAGACCGCCCGCTGCCGGGACAGCAGGCGGGCGAGGCCTGCGAGGTCATCTACGCGGGTGAGGTCCTCGATCGGCACGTCCTGCTCGAAGCGCTCAAGGATCTGGTATTGCAGCGTCATGATCTGCAACGAGGTCATACCTAGGGCGGACAGGGAGCGTCCGGCGAGCGGGGCGTCGGCGGGCAGTCGCAGCAGCTGCCGTACCTGCTCGTCCAGCCAGCCGGCGGCCTGCCCCACACCAGTCGGGGACTCTTCTGCTGGCTCCGTTGCCGTGCTTGCCCCGGTCGCGGAAATGGTCGGCGAAGCCAGCAGCGGTTCGGTGAAAAAGACCCGTCCCGCAAGGTCAATCTTGTTGCCGGCAGGCACCAGTTCGATCGTCCGGGGCCACTCGCGCGGCGTCTCAAGACCGAGTGCTTCAGCCAGCTTTGCCGCGAAGCGGGGCATCACCGGTGCTGCTGCGTGTGCCAGCAGCCGGGCAGCGGCCAGTTCCAGGGCAAGCGTGGTGCGGCTCTCGTCACACCAGCGCGCGATACCGGCGATGGCTCCGTCCATCCTGGCGAGGCGCAGGGCATCGGCGACAATGCCGTCAAGTTCCTCCGCAGCCTGATTGAGGGAAAAGCCGTCTTGCCCGAGGCATCCGGTCAGCGCGGTGCGGCGCCCGTCGAGCCGAGCCAGAAAGGCGATCTGCTCTGGGGTCCAGGTGCCTGCGTCCGGCGCGGCTCCGTTAAACCGCTCCGCCACCCGGCGGCCCACGTCGTCAAGCCAGCGCTGCCAGGTCCCAATCAAAGTACGCCGCACCTCGTTCTGGTACGCGGCTCGCTCGAAGTTGGTCCGGCGCCCCTCCGGACGGGTACGGCAGAGATAGAAGCGTACGGCGTCAACGGTATCCGGGCCGAGGATCTCCTTTCCCCAGATACCATGCCGCCGACTGGTTGAGAACTTGCCCTCCTCAAGCAGGTAGAACTCATTGAGATGGTAATCGATGTCCGGCTTCCACTGGGGGAAGGCCAATTGGTATAGCACCGGGTAGAGCATGGCGTGGTAGAAGCTGTTGTCATAGCCGAAGAAGTGGACGATCTTCCAGTCCGGTGCGGGATGGTCCGCGCGCCATGGCTGGTTCAACCGCTGACCAAGGACTTCGATGCCGTGCAGGAAGCCGTAAGACATCTCTGGCCACACCCAGATCACCTGGTCGGTGACGTCGTTCTCCGCCGGCGGGACGCCCCAGCTCGACGGATGAGTAATCGATAGATCAAACCGCCTCCGGGTGAAGACTCGCTCGGCGAGTTCGCGCAGGCGGGCCGGCACGCGGCCGAGGCGGTGATGCGCAGCCACGTCGTCGCGGAACTCGTGCAGCGGCAGCGAGTACCGGGTCACCTCGCCGAATCGCGGGGCTCGGCCCTCCGGTTGTGAGACCGGGTTGACCAAGTCCACGCAGGTGTTCGGCTCGCCACACTCCTCACAGATGTTGCCGCTGGTGCCCTCACCGCAGCCCGGACACCCGCCGGCGACATCGACCTCGTACAGGTATGCACCAGTGTCCGGATGGAACAGCGCGGGCGCGCGCAGCGGGGCGACCCGCCCGGAATCGACCAGCCGGCTAAAGAAGGACCGAAGCCCGTCGCGGTAGGTCGGGTCCCGACCGGTTACCGTATACTGATCTAGTTCGATATCCATTAGGCTGAGAGTGGCGGCGATCTCCGCACTGAAGTGTGCCGCAGTCTGCGCGGGTTGGCAGCTGTCCCGGCGGGCGGCTCCCACGACGTAGCTCTGGTAGTCGTCGCTGCCGGTCAGATGCCATGCTTGGACGCCGTTCATCCGCTGGAACCGGACGTAGGCGTCGGCTCCGAGGTACGGGCCGGACAGGTGACCGAGATGGAGGTCCCCGTTCGGAGTGGGAGGCGTCGAGAAGACAAAGACCGGCCGCTCGTCGAACCGGCGCCGCGGCGAACGGTCCGCCGCCTGGATGGCGAAGCCGGCGGCGCGCCAGTAGAAGGTGGCGAAGACAACATCCTCGCCCCCGACGTTCTCCAGCACGTGGGTCTCGAAGGGGTCGAACTTGGCGACGGTCCCCGGTCCAACCGGGTGCCGCGCACCGTCAACGATCAGTTCGCCCTGGCCGGCGACGATGACGAAGACCTCGATCTCGTCATGCTGGTGGGCGTCGGAGCGGCAACCTGGCGCCACCCGACCCCACCCCGCGCCGACTCCGATATCCGATATTTCGCTCATTTCGATACCGAAAGCGTCGTGTAGCGCCGTGTCGTCATAGGTGCTGATGATCACGAAAAGCTCCTTGTCGTGTGGACACGTCGAGTAGGCCACAGACGGCTCGGGCGATGGCCGGGGCCAACCGGTAGCCGGAGCCGTTCGCCGCTCCGGCAAAAACCAGCCGCCGATCCGGGTCGAGATACCGGACCCGAGGCTCGCCGTCCCCGCTGTAGGCGTCGCAGAACACCCGGCCTCCGACGCAGCGCCCAGCCAGTGCGGGCGCGTGTCGACGCAGGCAAGTAAGGGCCTCGTCGAGGTTCCGGGCGGAAAGCCCGGTGGTGAGTTCGTCGGGTCGTACGTCCCATTCCCGGCAGGTGTAGCTGAACAGCCAGTGGCCGCGCTCAAACAGGGGAAGCAGGAAGGCGTCCTGGTCCTCGAAGACCACGACGTCGTCGTCGATGCTTGGGGCCTGCTCGATGTGCAGGGCCACCACCTTCTTGACCCGCGCCCCGAGCGGTGCGGTCAGATCGCTCCAGGCCGGGTCGGCCAGCCATGGCCCAGGCGCCAGGACGACCTGGCCAGCGCGCAAGTCCGCCCCCGTACCCAACGATACGGTGACGCCATCCGGGTCGGGGGTGAGCCGAGTCACCCTGGTGCCCTCGTGGAACTGCACGGATCCTCGCAGCTTGGCGGCGAGTTGCTGGGTCAATGCTGCGACGTCGGCGTACTGGCAGCCGTCGCCGCGCCACGCCTCGATGCCATCGGAGAGGCGTACGAAGGTTGGCAAGGCGGTGCGGCGGAGCCCGGCCTCGGCGAAATAGGACTCGTGCAGCCGGACCGGGTCGGCGGTGAGCACGACCATTGGCACCGGGCGGATCGGCATGCCTGTCCGGGACCGCGCCAGCCGTTCGTAGTATTGCTGGCTGTAGGCGGACATCCGGCGTACCTGCTCGCTGCCACCGCGCGGAAAGTGCAGCCCCGCGGAATGGCGGGTTGCTCCGCTGGCGATGATGTCTCGATCGAGTACGACAACCCGACTCCCAGGCACCCGGGCAGCCAACTGCCGAGCGGTGAGGCAGCCGATGATTCCCGCCCCGACGATGGCGACGTCGATGTCAGCCAATGCTGATCTCCGAGTCGAGCTCATCAGCGGGGGCCTTGGCCCACCACTCGATAAAGGAGGGAAGCTGCTCGGTGCTACGCACCCCCCGTATCCGGTCTACGATGCGCTGGCTGCGCCAGGCGACAAGGCTGAGATTAGGGTCGGCAAGTCCGCGCTGCTGCCGCGCGCCGTTCTGGACGAAGATGTTGCGGTCCGGCGGGCCGTCCCAACGGACCGCGAAGGAATCGTCGACGGCGAGCTCTAGCCCCTCATGCTGCAGGCGGTGGGCGATGGGTGCCAGGAAGTCGGTGCTCGCTGGCCGAAACCCGGTGGCCCATACGATGAGGTCGACCTCCACCTGCTCGACGACGTTCGGATCGTCATTGTGTCGGGTGGTGATCGTCCACCCTGACCCGCCGGTTGGGGTCACGTCGGTGAGGGCCCGGTTCGGATACAGCGCGATCAGGTCTTGGCGGCCCTGCACGAACCGGTGAACGTAGCTGACCTGATAGATCGCGCGAAGCGTGCTCTCCGAAATGCCGTCACTCGTCAGCACGTGCCGGACGTTGAAGGCTTCGCGGTTCGGTAGCGGCAGATTGGCGAAGTGGTCCGAGTGGCATGGCATATAGTAGTCGTTTGTGAATGGAGAGTCATCAATGGGGAAGAAGTTACTCCTGCGGGAAATCCAGGAAACGCGACGCGGCAACCCGGCACCGCTACGACTGATGAGATCGAGAAACGCCTCCGCGCCGGACTGCCCGCCGCCAACGACACCGACCCGGAGGCCCGCCAGATTCTGCGCCTTCGTGATGAAGTCACTTACATGGAACTGCGTGTCGTTGACGCCGAGATTGGCCTGCGGCGGGACCCATGGCTGACTCCCTACCCCGATCACGACATTCTCCGTGGTTATGGTCCGCTTCGACGTGGTCACGACGAAGGAGCCGTCGAAGTCGACAGAGGTCACCTTCTCGCCGAGGAGAACGTTCGGGTTGCGCTGGCAGACCCACTCCAGGTAGTTGCGGAACTCTTGCCGGGGCACGGCCTCGAACTGAGCGTTGATGAAGTGATAGATGCGCCCCTGCGCGTGCAGATAGGATAGAAAAGAAAAGGCGCTGGTCGGATCCGCAAGGCTGACCAGGTCTTTGAGGATGGACACCTGCAGCGAGGATCCGGGGATTTGTTGACCATCATGCCAGCCAAATTCACGGCGCTTCTCAAAAAAGACATTAGGCACATCGCGCCGACCATGGAGCAGCGAGGCCAGGCTCAAATTAGACGGGCCGACTCCGACGCCGACGCACCGATAGTCCGGAGGCCTTCCGGGCTGCGCATCCAAGGCCATATGCATCCAACCTTCCGTGCTTCCTCTTAGGCGACTGAAACGTCGCGAACCCTTTACGACGAGCGTCTCGAGAGCAGCATGATGGGGACCGCCCCTCAGCCTATAATGTGGGGCAGGTAGCATTCTTTGGCACGGTCTTTTCTGCTGCGCCGCGATGAAACACGGTCGGGGCCGCTGACGGAGCCCGCGCTCTACGTAGGCTGCCACTAGCACGGGGCAGCGTGTTTCGAATTAAGGTCGCCGCAGCAAAGACTTTACGTGCTGCAGGCTCGGCAAATACCTCGGAGAAGAACCGGAGGCTATCCGGCTGCATTGTATGAAACAAGCACTCAACACCCCCGTACGGGCTGCTCTTACCATCCAGACGCTGCGCCTCTATCCCCTACTCGGCGTGTCGCACCGCCGTAACATACCCAGCGCATTGCTGGCCGTCAAGCCCACAAATCACCCGCAACACTCGGAGCTTGTGGCTACAATCGCGGCGGAGAAAAGTCCGTTTCGCCCCGGCGGCGACTTGAAACGATGTATGAACACTTTGACCGACCGACTAATGAACGATCACCGGCACTCGATGGTTGTGACGGTGCGCTAATCTCTCCTGGGAGTAGGAGCTATCCATGTTCGGCGAAGGAATCAAATGTCCGACGTAAACTGGTTTGCCTACCATCCGACCAACTCCGCGGCGCCGGCCCGCGTTTTTTGCTTCGCGCACGCTGGCGGCAATCCCCGGGCGTACCTGGACTGGCAACGACTGCTCGACCACGACGCGCAGGTCGTGGCGGTCTGTCCGCCCGGTCCTCGCCGGGACGACCAGTCCGCGCTGGCCAGCGTCGCCGACCTGGCAGCGGCCGCAGCGGTCGCCCTGTCGACGGCCATGGACCGTCCCAGCTACCTGTTCGGTCACAGCCTGGGCGCTCTGGTGGCCTTCGAGGTCGCCCGTCGGCTCCGCGGCCACCCGCAGCTTCATCGGCTCATCGCCTCCGGGTGTGCCGCGCCGAGTCTCCTGCCGTCGGAGCGGGTGCGCCGCATCGCCCACTTACAGGGCCGGGAGTTCGCCGAGGCCGTGGCGTTCTTCGGAGGCCTCCCGAACGAGGTACTCGGCGACGACGACCTTCGGGAGCTGCTGCTGCCGGCGGTGGCGGCGGATTTCCGCCTGGTCGCCCGCTACCGTTACCGGCCCGCCGCTCCCCTCTCCCTGCCGGTCAGCCTGGTGAACGGCCGCGACGACCCGCATATCGACGCGTCAGCACTCGACCCATGGCGTCGGGACTGCCAGGAGGAGCCGGACCGCCACTGGGCCGAGGGCGGCCACTTCTACCTTGTGCAACAGCCGTCCGCGCCAGTAAAGCTGATCCGGTCGTTCTTGCGAGACGACGCTCTCGGCGCGACGAGCGCCGGGACCCATACCGAACTTATCTGACCGAGAAGGGCTCACCACATGCCGCTCAACGCTGCTGACCAGCACCGTCGCGCCGTCGAGTTCCGTGACCTGCACGCGGCCTCCGATCCATTTGTGATCCCGAACCCATGGGATGCGGGCACGGCTCGAATCCTCACCAGTCTCGGCTTCGCCGCCCTAGCGACCACAAGCGCGGGACTGGCCTTCACGCTCGGTCGCCAGGATGGCGCTAATCTCGTCAGCCGCGCGGAAACACTGGCCAACGCGGCCGCAGTGGCCGAGGCCACGCACCTTCCCGTCTCCGCGGACCTCGAAAACGGCTTCGCCGCCGACCCCGACCAGATCGGTGAAACGATCCGGCTCGCCGCCGATGCGGGCCTGGTCGGCGGATCGATCGAAGACGCCACGGGGCGACCAGAATCGCCGGTGTTTCCGTTCGACGTGGCCATGGAGCGCGTGGTCGCAGCGGTGGAGGCGGCCAAGGCCCTGCCGTTCCCGTTCATCCTTACGGCACGCGCGGAGAACTTCCTCTATGGCATTCCGGACCTCGACGACACAATCCGTCGTCTGCAGGCGTATGAAGCGGCAGGAGCGGACGTCCTGTACGCGCCTGGGCTGCCCGACCTCACTGCGGTGCGGGCGGTGTGCGCAGCGGTCGGCCGACCGGTCAATGTGCTCGCTGGCGGCATGGGCCCGACTTGGACGGCGGCGGAACTCGCTGCTTGCGGGGTGCGCCGCATCAGCATCGGCTCCGCTTTACCACGTGCCGCGCTGGCCAGCGTGCTCGCCGCGGTCACCGAGATCAAGGAGCAGGGTAGCTTCGGCTTCGCCCGCGACGCGCTGCCCTACAAGCAGGCCAATGCGTTGATGGCAGCTCATGGGGAGCACTCATGACCACCGACCCCACGCTGCTCTGCGCTCCGCGGTACATCCTCGGTGAGTTCACCGAAGACCACAGCCTGGTCCGGCACCTCTATCGGCGGGCCGAGGAACTCCGCATGCCACTCAAGCCCGAGCTGTGGGGATGGGGCTCGATCCACCGGAGCGAGCGCGGCCTCGACGACCTAGCAGTGGAGAGCGCGGCAACGACGCTGGCAGCCGCCGCAGTGATGCCGTCCACCGTGGATGCCCTTGTGCTGGCCTGCACCCGGTTCCCAGGTGGCCCCGAGACACACGGCGGTTTGGTCCGTTCGATTCTCACTCGGCTGCGACTCGACCGCGCGGCCTTCTTTGGCGTGACGCTGAACCGATGTACCAACATGCTCGCTGCCCTCCAGCTCGCCGACGCGCTGGTACGCGCGGGAGCGTACCGCAGGGTGCTGGTGGTGACCACTGACCGGGTAACTGACGAAGCCACCCGGATGGAGAGCTTCGCGCTGTTCAGCGACGGCGCGGCAAGTTGCCTGGTCGCCTCCACCCCGGTCGGGAACGAATGCTATGCGATGCTCGGTTGCGCCACCGCCCAGGATGCCGAGAGCTTGGACTGGGGCAACGAGATCAACGCCGGACTAGCCCGCGAAGTCAACCACGCACTCCTCACGCCGCACGGCCTAACGGCCAATGATCTTCATGGTTTGTTCCATACAAACGTGTACAAGCCGATCGCTGTCCTAAAGGAAGCCCAGGCGGGCTTCCGGCTGGATCAACTATGGACGGACAATATCGCCAGGATCGGCCACTGCTTTGCCGCCGACCCGCTGATCAATCTCTCCGACCGGGCCGCCGCCGGCGGTCTGGTCGACGGCGGGCTCTATCAACTAGCTGCCAGCGTACCCGGATCCCGCATCGGCGTCCTGATTCAGAAGCTGACCGCCTGACGGACCGCATCGTCAACGACCTGCGCTATTTAATCTAGACCAACAGGGGGATCTCATGATCCGCACCACCCTACCGCCCGACACCTTCGCCGCCTCGTCGCTCACCCAGTGGGAGTTCTCTCCCACTGCGGCGGACGGGGCGACGAACCTCCTCACCGCACCCGCCGACGCTCTCTTCCTCGGCCTGCTGCGTAACCAGGAATCCGAACCAGCCCTCCTGGCCGCGCGGTGTGTCCTGGCCGCTTTTCTCGAAGGTGAGCGCCAGTCAGCCGAGCCACCCATTGCCGTCAGCGCCGACGCCATTGCCGAGCAGGTGGCGGCCGTCCGCACCCGCATCACGACCAACATCGACGCGTTCGCCTCCGCTGAGCCGCAGGCGCGTACGGCGGTTCTACGACAACGTGCCCCGCTGGCCCTGCTCTCCGGGTGTTGGCTGGACAACGTCTCGCAGCCGGCCACCCAGCCTGCGCTGATTGTAAACCGCCTATTCGTACACCACTTTGCCCTTCGGGGGCAGGGAGTCCCAGCTCGGTCATTGCCACACACTCGCCGGCGGATGCTCGAGTCGCACGGGATCTACCTGCCCAACATAGCTGCGACGGACCTATCCCAGCAGACCGGCATGCGTCGACTGACCGCCCTACATGCGGCCTTCTACCTGGCACTGTCGCGCTTTCCCGCAAGCTTCCTGCCCGAGGTCGTGGGGGTGCACTACGTGTTTTTTGCCCTCGGTGTCGACGACCGTTTGCTCCATACGGAGCCGGCGCTCGACGAGTCCGAGCTACGGGCCGTGCTGACGGAGTACCTACACCTCACCGAGGGTCACGAGGACGGCGCGATGCTGCGCCAACGTGTGCTCTCGGCCGTCCGGTTGGTGCTGACACTCGAGATCGAGCACGTCGAGATGCTGGGCGAGCTGGCCGCGCGGCAGGCCGGCCTGTCACTGGAAGGTCGGGTCGCCGAGATCGTGGAACGCCACGCGCGGTACGCCGGTCGTCAGCACGGGCGGGTACGCCTCGGCGACCAGCTGCTCAGCGACGTCCTTGATGATCCTGATTTTGACCTCGCCACGTTCGTGTCCGAGCTCCGTGGCTCCCGGCACTTCCAACCGCTGCGTGCCGGCGGCTGTCGATTCCTCCGCGCGATCAAGTTCGGCGGCCCAATGTTTGGCGTATTCGACGAGAGCGAGGCCGCCGTCTTCAAGGCTTGGGCCGCAGCGATCGAAGCCGGTGAGCCCGCTGGTCAGCTCACCCCGAACCACGTCGGTGACGATCGTGCCGCGCTCTGGACGCAGCGACTGCGCGGGGCTAGAACGGACGCGACCGTGCTCACCGAGCCCGTGGTACCCAATGACCGGGTGTTGTTCTACCGGCTCGTGAACATCGAACACTTCGCCAACACACTGTCGCAGGCCCGGCAGCGAGCCGAGCGGGGTCTCGACGCCGCCGAGGTGCTGTTCGAGCACGGTGCTGGGGGCCGGTACACCGACGCAAGCTGGTTCGACTACCACCCGGACGCGCTGCGCGACCGCGTCGATCGGATCTACTGGCAGAAACTAGTGGAGCCGTTCCGGCCACTGACCGAGATTCCGGACCGTGAGGCCGTGGTGTTCGGGCAGAAGGTGTTCGGGCTGGGCAGCCTCATTGACGGCACCTGGGCGTACCGCATCGGCAACCTCGGTCGTTACGAGCGCCCCAGCGATGGCATGCTATTCTCGATCTACGCCGATGAAATGGGTCGCGGTGACCTGGAAAAGAACCACATCACCCTGATTCACCGGGTCCTGCGTAGCATGTCGATCGAGCTGCCGCACATCCGCGATGAGGCGTTCCTGGACCAGGACGAGCTTCCTGACCACCTCTACGGCTTCGCGGTGCATCAGATCTGCCTGGCGTTGTTCCCGGATAGCCTCTACGAGGAAATTCTCGGCTACAACCTTGGCATCGAGATGTTCGGGCTCGGTGAGATGCGCCTCCAGGAGATGCAAAAGCTGCGTCGCCACGGCTTCGATGTCGGCTACGAGGAAGCACACTTGTCGATCGACAACTACTCGGCCGGCCACGCCCGGCAGTCCATAGAGTTGATCGTGTCCTACCTCGACGACGTCGAGCGGCAGCTGGGCACCGTGGTTCGTGATCAGCAGTGGCGGCGGATCTGGCGGGGCTACGCCTCCTTCGCATACTTCGTGGAACACGAACTGGTTGAGCGCCAGCCAGCGCAGCTTGCCCCTTCCTTGCCGACCAACGATACCGACCTGCTGATCTGACCACCCTGCGCTCCCGGAGGCCCCCTGTGAGGCAACTGCCCGGACGGCACGACGAGGCCCTACTAGCACTCCCGTTCTTCGAACCGCACCACGTCGACCTGGCACACACCGTAGACCGCTGGTGCGACGCGCACATCGACCTGTGGAGCGACTGCCGAGCCGACACGGACCCGGACAAGATCGGCCGGCGTGTCCTCAAGGCGCTCGGATCCGACGGCAGGCTGGAGTTCCTGCGGCCGGACGCGTCAGACGGCATCGCCGCCGATGGCGACCTTCGGTCGCTCTGCCTGGCCCGCGAGGCCCTGGCCTACGCCGACGACCTGGCAGACTTCACCTTCTCCATCCAGGCGCTGGCTGCGACACCGGTCCTGAGGCATGGCACCGACGAGCAACGCCGCCGCTGGCTGCCGGACATGGCCACCGGAGACCTGGCCGGTTGCTTCGCCGTGTCCGAGGAGGACGCCGGATCGGACCTCGCCGCCATTAGCTTGTGTGCACAACGAGTCGATGCCGGGTACCGCCTCGACGGCAGGAAGGCGTGGATCGCCAACGGCACGATCGCCGGGTTGTACTGCGTGATTGCGCGAACTGGTGATGGGCCGGGGGCACTGGGACTGACCGCCTTCCTCGTGCCGGCCACGACGCCTGGCGTTAGGGTCGAGCCGGTCACCGCAATCGCCGCTCGCTCTTTCTGTCACCTGGTGTTCGACGGCTGCGTCATACCCGAGAACGCGGTCCTAGGCCGGGTGGGGGGCGGCTTTGCCATCGCGATGGAGCTGCTGGAACGGTTCCGGATGACCGTAGGTGCCGCCGCAGTAGGGTTCGCGCGACGAGCCCTCGACACGGCTTTGGCGAGGGCCCGCAGCCGCAAGGTCTCCAGCGGGCAGCTGTTCGACCTGCCGACGGTGCGGGCGACGTTCGCCGACATGGAGGTGCAACTAAACGCCGCAGCACTGCTCGTCGGGCGAGCGGCGTGGGAAGCCGACCGCGGCAACCGGAACTTTGGCCGACATTCGAGCATAGCGAAGCTGTATGCCACCGAGGCGGCACAGGAAATCGTGGATGCGGCAGTGCAGCTGCACGGTGCCGCCGGGCTGGTCGCCGGCAGCGTGCCGGAACGGTTATACCGGCAGATCCGTTCGCTCCGAATCTACGAGGGGACCTCAGAGGTCCAAAAGGTCATCATCGCGAATACGATCGACGCGCAACGCGCAGAACACATCGGCTGACTAGGTCGTCGTAAATCCGTTCCAGGAGATCTCGGGAGTGTGCATGCCATCGCCCGTCGGAGCCGTCGTCCACCCGAACCCGTACCCGTACTACGCCGCCATGGTGGCGGAGCGCCCGTTTCACTTCGACGAGCAACTCGATACCTGGGTGGCGGCATCGGCTGCGGCGGCGCAGGCCGTACTGACCGCCCCAGGTTGCCGGGTTCGTCCGCCTCACGAACCAGTACCGCAAGGTATCACCGGCACACCGGCCGGCGACGTGTTCGGCAACCTGGTGCGGATGACCGACGGCGAGCCACAGCACCGGCTCAAGGCGATCGTCACCCAGGCCCTCGGAGCCGTCGATCGGTCAACTGTCGCCGCGACGGCGATGCAGCGCGCCCGGCAGGTCCTCAACGACTCAGTCCGCACACCGTACGAGCAGTTGATGTTCGAACTGCCGGCCCAGGTCGTGGCAACACTGTGCGGCCTCGACCCAGCTGCCGGTGGTGAGGCCACCCGGCTGGTGGGCCACTTCGTGCAGTGCATTCCCGCCACCGCCTCCCCTGAGCAACAGCAGCGGGCGGCGCAGGCAGCCGCAGGCCTGCAGGAGCTACTCGGCCCGAAGCTCGATGACACACAGCACGGTCTCCTCGGCGACCTGGTGCGGATGGCAACACACGTCGGCTGGACGGACCGAGCGCCCCTGCTGGCCAACGGAATCGGCTTCCTGTCCCAAACCTATGACGCCACCGCCGCTCTGCTGGGCAACACCCTGCTGGCGCTGTCCCAGCAGGAATGTGAGCTGCCCACCAGCGAGATGGCCCTGCAGCGATTCGTACGGGAGGTCATCCGCCACGACGCCCCGATCCAGAACACCCGTCGCTTCACCGCGACGCCGATCCGGCACGGCGACGCCGAGGTGCCGGCCGGGCGGGCCGTCCTCGTGCTGCTCGCCGCCGCCAATCGCGATCCGGCTGCCAACCCCGACCCCCACATGTTCCGCGCCGACCGAACCACCCCCAACGTGTTTACCTTCAGCGCAGGAGCACACCATTGCCCCGGCGAAACGCTGGCTGTGACCATCGTGACGACAGTCGTCGAGCAGCTACTGAGGGTTGGCTTCGATCCGGCGAAATTGTCCACACGGGTGACCTACCGGCCGTCGCCGAACGCGCGCATCCCCGTACTCACCGACTAGTGTCTCGTGATCCTGTTGGGTTTACTTGGCGTTGTTGTCGACGAGTTGTTTGATGCCGGTCTGTACAAGTTGGACCTTGGCGAGGATTTCGCCGGCGGTCGCTGTCCACTGGAACGGGCGGGGGTTGGCGTTCCAGGCCGTGATGTAGTCGCGGATGGTGCGGATCAGGACCTGTACGGAGGAGAAGGTGCCGCGGCGGATGGCCTGTCGGGTGGCGATGCCGAACCAGGTCTCGATCTGGTTCATCCAGCTGGAGCCCTTGGGGGTGAAGTGGAAGTGCACGTGCGGGTTCACGTCCAGCCAGGCATGGACCTCTGGGGTGGTGTGGGTGGACAGGTTGTCCAACACCACATGCACGTCCCGCCCGCGGTGCGGGGCGACCGCCTTCTTCAGGAAGGCCAGAAACTGCGCCCCGTTACGCGAC
>NZ_JCANTD010000031.1:0-52691 GCF_059570675.1 Salinispora goodfellowii
CCACACCCACCTTGTCGTGGCCCTGGGTGACCCGCAACCCGGCAACCGCAACGACACCATCGTCTACCGCACCTCGGGCATCGACCAGAAGCTGGCAGGACGGCCGGTCATGGCCGACGGCGCCTACCGCGGCAACCCCGACGTGATCATCCCGTACCGCAAACCCGCCGACGGCAGCGAACTACCCGACTGGAAGAAGGACCTCAACAGGCACCACCGCACCGTCCGAGCCCAGGTCGAACACGCCCTGGCCCGCATGAAGACCTTCACGATCCTGCGCGACTACCGCCGCGCCGCCCACACATTGACCGACACCGCATCCGGCAACGCCCACCTCCACAACATCATCCTCGCCGGGTGACACCAGCACCGTTGCCACACAACGCCTCCACCGAATTACGAGACATCCTTAAGCGAGACAGCCCCGCCGGGCACCAACGTGACCGGTGGAATCAGGATTGCGCGGATGTTTCGATGACGCACGTGCGTTGGACCACGTCAAGCAACTCCACGGCGCTATGGGGGGTTTCGCAGGCAAAGTATGCAGTGAGCACTGTCTCGACGTTGAGGGGAGGAGCGAAGACGAACTGGCCGTTCTCGCGATACTGCAGGATCGTGTCCGCCTTGAGCTCCCGCAGGCGGCTGACCGTGTCCTCCAAGCGCACGAGGTCGCCGTTCCTGGCGGCGCAGAAGTCGTACTCCAGCGCGGCGCTGTGCCGCGTAGGAACGAGGTCGACCGGTTCGCGGCCGATGCGGTGCTGGATGCTGTACGCGTCGAGTCCGGTGCAGATGCGCAGCAGATTCTGCACTGAGGCGCCGCCGCCGGAGATCCGCGGCGCGCACTCCAGGATGTGCAGCCGTCCGGCACTGTTGTAGCGGAACTCCGCGTTGAAAGCGGAGTTGTCAAGACCGAACCCGCCGATGACAGTGTCCAGAGCGCTCTGCAACTCCGCGCCCTTCACGGCGTCGAAGGGCTGGGTAACGCACCCGGTCTCGTGGAAGGACGGAAGACCGGTCAGGCGAGGCAGCTTGATGTGGAACAGGAGGCAGGTGACCTTGCCGTGAACGACGAAGCCGTCCACCATCACCTCGTCGCCGTCCAGGTACTGCTCTGCGATGACATGGGACGCGCCCCGGCTGCCATGCAGCAGACCACAGACGCGCTTCACGGAGACGAACGCCTTGTGGAAGTCCTCGGGCCGGTCGACACGGACGACTCCAGCGCTGTAGAAGCCGTTGGAGGGCTTGAGGACGATAGGGAAGCCCAACTCCTCCTCGACCCAGCCCAGCGCCTCGGGCGGATCCGTCGCGGCCGGGATGTCGATGTGATGGGCGACAAGGCCCCGAACCGAAGGATGGGACTTAAACAGCGACTTATCGGTGAGGCGGTGCACGGCGTCGAGGCTGCGGGTCGGCCAGCCGCGGTGGTCACGCAGTAGGTCCGTGTGCACCTGATAGTCGTCCCGGAACGAGACGATCTCGTCAAACAATCCCAGCTCGACGGTCTCTGCTGCCAAGGCCGGAAGAGTTTCCCGCCAGGCGTCCCGGTCAATCCCGGCCAGTGAGGGGGGTTCCAGGAACGTAGGCTCGATCCCGTTTTTCTCGCAGTAGCGCAGATAGTCCAGAGAGTCCTCGTGGCGACCCAGTACGAGCGTTCTCATCGGAGCTCCAGGGTGCAGCACTTGACGCTGCCGCCGGCCTTGAGGAGTTCCGACAACTCCACGCCGATGGGATTGAACCCCTCACCCTTCAGCCGCGCGATTAAATGGATGGCCGCTTGCGGGAGCAGCACGTTGTAGCCGTCGCTGAATGCGTTGAGACCGAAGACTGCCGCATCCTCGTGGCGGGCGAGGATGGCGTCGGGGAACATGGCCCGCAACACCGCCTGGCTGCCCTCGGAGAACGCCTCCGGGTAGTACATGATCTCCGTGTCGGAGAGTACCGCCAGGGCGGTGTCCAGATGGTAATGGTTTGGGTTTACGAGCGTGAGGCTCATGACTGGCAGCCCGAAGAACTCCTGAGCCTCGGCGTGCGAGCGTTGGTCCGTGCGGAAGCCGGTGCCAGCCAGGATCTGGCGGCCGACCTTGAGGTAGTCGCCCTCCCCCTCGTTGATGAACTCCGGCCACAGGACCTCCTGGAACCCTTTTCGCTCGAACCAGTCCAGGTACGCCGGACCCTCGGCAGTCCGCTCGACGTGCCGGAAACGGGCGCCGAGGACCTTGCCATCGACGACGGTCGCGCCGTTGGCAGCGAAGACCATGTCGGGCAGCCCGTGGACCGGGGCGATGAGCTCCACCGTATGGCCGAGTGACGTGTAGAGCTCGTACAGCCGCTCCCACTGGGCAACCGCGACGTCGTTGTCGGAAGGCTTCTCCGGGTGCATCCATGGGTTGATCGAGTAGGTGACGTCGAAGTGGGTGGGACGGCACATCAGGAGACGGCGTGGGATGGCCACGCGGCTGCGAACGGGTTGGTCAGTGCGCGATGCCGGACGGATTGCGTCGGTGATGGGCACGGGACTTGGCTCCTCGGTATGGGTCAGTTTGTCTTCTCGGGGGCGCGGGAGATCAGCGTCATGAACGCCGTCGCCACGAGTTCACCGGCTTCTGTCGCCACCTCGCTACGTGTCGACAGGACGTCGCTGCCTGCCAGGCGCCGGGCTGCGTTGATCTGCACGGTGACCGTGAGGCGGTCTCCCGATCGGACCGGGCGGCGGAAGGCGAGGTGCTGCTCGCTGTGGACCACACGGTCCATGTCGAGGCCGATGAGGGGGTCGTCGCGGACTTCACCCATCGCACGGTGGACAACGCTGAATACGAACGCGGGTGGTGCGATCACGTCGGGATGCCCCAAGGCACGGGCAGCGTCAATGTTCCGGTACGCCGGGTGCGGATCGCCGACGGCGTCCGCGAACTCCCGGATCTTCTCCCGGCAAACCTCGTACGGTGTGGTGACCGGGTAGCGCCGCCCGGCCAGGTCGGACGTCACCGGCATTCAGCCCTCCCGACTGAATCACTCAAGTTCATGTGCTTTCCCCCAGTCGTACTCAGATGCCGTGGTACCGCTCCTGCTCAGCGGCCGTGACACGTGACGTGGTGGTTCGGCCCCTCGGCCAGGAAGGCGGCCACCGAGGTGCGGTGGTCGTCACTCCTGACCACCCCGGCAGCGATGCCCGGCAGTGCCTCGTCCGCGGCCCGGGTGCCGCCGGCCAGATAGTGCGAGACGACCCGCTTGGTCGCCGCGTGAGCGATCGTGGGTCCGGTCGCCAGGTCCATTGCGTACTGGGTGGCGTCGGCCTGGAAAGTGGCCAGGCCGAAGATCTCGTTGACGACACCCCAGCGTTCCAAGGTCGTCGCCCGGTAAAGCCTGCCGGTCATCACCGCCTCGCGTGCCCGGCCCGGTCCCGCACGCTCGGCGAGGCGCTGGGTGCCGCCCATCGCAGGGGTGAACCCGACTACCCGTTCGACCAAGCCGAAGCGGGCCGATGCGGTGGCCACGATGAGGTCGCAGGCGAGTGCGAGCTCGAAGGCCGCAGTGAGGGTCAGGGAGTGCGCCGCGAACACGGTGGGGAAGGGCAGCCGCTCCAGGGTCCTGGTCGTGGCCAACTGCTCAGCCCAGAACGACTCGGCCTCGTCCGCCGGCATCCGCCGGAAGACCTCCACGTCGACGCCGGCACTCACGGTCGTGCCCTCAGCACGGATCAGCAGGGCCCGCGGCGGGTGGGCGCCGAGCCACCTCAGCGCCTCCTTCCAGGCGTCCCACATCGCAACGTCGAAGAGGTTCTTCGGCGGGTTGTCTATTGTCAGGACGGCCAGTGGACCATCCATAGTCATCCGGAGCGGAGACCCCTCGGGCAGGACGTTCGTCACGTGGTGCTCCGGAAAATGCTGATCGAGTTGTTGCCACCGAAGCCGAAGGCGTTGTTCTGTACATGACGCAGCCGGGGCACGGCCAGCGAGCTCCCGATGACGAGGCTGACGTCCAGTTCTAGGTCCTCGACGCCGATGTTGGTGGGGGGCACCAGGCGGCGTTCTAGGGCCATGCAGGACGCCACAGCGCCCACTGCTCCGGCAGCGCCCATAAGGTGGCCGATGGTCCCCTTGACCGCGGTGATTGCCGCACTGGGATAGCGCTCCTGGAATATGGCGCCTTCGATGCTGTCGTTGGCCCGGCTGCCAGTGCCGTGAGCGAATATGACGTCGATGTCGGACTCTACGAGGCCGGCCTGGGCGAGCGCCATACGGTGGCAGGCGGCAACACCCTCGGGATCCGGGGCTGTGGGATGGCTGGCGTCGTTGTTGACTGCGGAGGCCAGCAACTCAGCGTAGGGCGAGCGGCCACCCGCCAGGGACCGCTCGGTTCGCAGAATCAGGAAGCCGGCTCCTTCCGAGGGCGTCACGTACCGCCGGTCCTTGGCGAAAGGGCGACAGGCGTGGGGTCCGATGGCCTGCAACGTGTTGAACCCGATCAGGTTCTTCTCGGAGTACGGGTCGACGCCACCGACGACCGCCGTCTCGGCCACTCCCGCCTGAAGCATCTCCAGCGCGCACGAAAGTGCCACGTTGGCCGAGGCGCAAGTGTTGTGCACGGTGAAGGCCGGGCCGACCGTGCCGATGATGCGAGCCACGTCGTCCGCGATGGAGTAGCTGGAGTACCCGCCCGACTCGCCCGGGTCGCAGCGGCCAGCGACGACGTCCTCCAGCGTGTCCGCCTGGCCGTCACTGGTACCCACGCAGACCACGGCGTCGCGCAGTGCCAGGTGCCCGGGGATGAGACCGGCGTCAGCCAGCGCTTCGCGGGCCGCGTACTCGGCAAACAGGGAAGCCGAGCGGGCCGTCCCGTACAACGGACGGTGGCCGGTGAGCTCTTGGGCGTGCTCGCGGGCCGAATCAGGAACACGGCCGCACAGGATGCCCGGCTTCATACCGGCGTAGATCGGCTCCAGCTCTTCGAAGCGGGTGGTGGTGTTGCACAGGTCGTCCCAGAGCGCATCCCTGCCCGCGCCGGCCGGCGAGATGGCTCCGAGGCCGGTGACGAGTACGGGTTCGGTACCTCGGCTCATTACGAACTCCTCTTTGTTACGGTCACACTGGCGCACTTGCCCGATGGGGTGCGGCACTCGAGGACCGCACTCCCGCCTGGAGTAAGACCACGCAGCATCTGGAAGAAGCCGGCGGTGATGAAGGCCCCGTTCCTGCCGAAGTGTTCCGCTACCTGGGTGGTCGCCTCGGTGGCGTCCGCCCCTGTCCGTACAACCCAGGCCCGGCCGCCCGTCGGCGAGGGCGCCACAGCGACTGGGGCCTCCTTCCGGAAGTCGAAGCTCGCCGAGTAGTCGTCGCCGGTGCGAAGCCGGGCATGGGTGACACCGGAGTTGCAACGCAGGCCGGCGTCCTCGCGCCGCGCGTCGGCCAGCGCCTCGGGGGCGTAGACATCGCCGACGAGGAGGTGACCCGTCGACGGGCTCCCCTTGCCGAGCGTGGCCAGCATTTGCCAGAAAGTGACGACCGGGGTGAGCTGAGCCGCGTTGAGCGTCATGTTCCGGCCGGTGGCGCCGATCGCGAGGTTGACGAACGCGGACGCGGAGCTGGTCAGGGCGTTGGGGAAGTACTGGGCCGAGACTAGCCTGCCCTTAGACATCGCCGTACGCTGCAGTCCCACCATCGCACCGAAGTTCCCGTACTCGGTTCCGATGATCACGGTCTCGCCGGCCCCGCGCTCGTACTCATTCTGGAGCACGAGGTACAGGCACAGCCGGGTAAACCAGTCGCGGAACCTGTCACCCGCGCTCCCGACGACTTGCTGGAAGTCCTCCGGCACGCCCACGGGGGCGCCGTCCGATGACTCCCCCGGGGCCACCGCGCACAGGGCGACCCGGTCAAGGCAGAATTCAAACACGCGTCTCTCCATGGCAAAGCCGCCGCAGCCGGAAGGCGACAGCAGCGGTGGATGCGGCTACTTGGCGATGACGGCCGCGATGTGCTGGCCAAGATCCGCCACGGTGGCTAGGTCGCGCGGGAAGTCGTCACCGAGTTCGATGTCAAACTCCGCTTCCACCTGGACAATTACATCGATGAACTTAAGGGAATCGATTCCAAGGTCGGCGCTCAGGTGCTGATCGCCCGAAATTTCGAACGAGCCCGGACGCTCCGCGACGCTACGCAGTACATCGGCAACCCTGGAGTCAATATTGCTCGACATCTTAGCACCTCTCGTTAATACCGGCAATGGAAACTGTGATGACGGACATGAATAGACCGTTTCTTGTGGCCCAATGCCCGGTGAAGCCTTTGAGCTCCTGCCTGCCGACCAGTGGCCCAGGCGCGCGCAGAAGAACGCCGAACGTGCCGAAAGCCGGGTGCAGGAATACTCCTGCTTCATGGAGTCCGAGCGGGCATCGTGCCAGCGGAAACCATGCCTTGCACGTCGACTCCTTCGCCGTAAAGAGCGCTCTGTCCCAGTGGACGCGGGGATTGACTTCGGAGAGCTCACGCACCCGGGCGCGCTCCGAATGCAACGCTACCTTGGCGAGGACTCCGCCGGGCAGCGGAGCGTGCGGTTCGGCGTCTATGTCGATGCTGCACAGTTCAGAGGAGCGCGCAAAGGCTGCGGCCCGATATCCGGAGCAGTGGATCATGCTACCCACAACCCCGGCGGGCCTGCGGGGCCGTCCGCGGACGGCACGATGGGTGTCGCCGACACGACCATTCGGGCCATCGCTCGCCGCGCGCGCAGTGACGAACAGAGATGAACTCATTGCGCCGTTTATGTGATATGGAGCCGAGTGCGACATCCCCCGAATAATAGCTATCTGTCGATGGATAACCCGTGAAGAGATCCTCGCCGAATGCCCGCACGGGAAGGATGCCCTCAATCACTTTATCCCCCGATGTGTGAATGGACCAAGCGCATAACAGTAAGCACCAAATCGATGCCACCGTATCAGCTATTTCCGGCAAGTGGGGCGTCGTGGCTAGACTTCTGAGGTCAGTATGACCATATTTGTTCAAATTTCAGCCGGGGCTCATGGCTGCCCATTGAGCATGATCACAAGGGTTTACAGCCTCGAATCGGTGTGATCTCCTGAGTCACGCTTCGACTTGGATACGCACAGGGGGATTCGACAGTGTCCATGCGGGACCCAAAACTCACTCAGGCCGGTTTCGATAGGTGGGCCCTCGCCGAGGTATTCGGCATCACGGAAAGAGACAACGCCTATCGGGAGCTGGCCACCGAGTACGACAACCTCCCGGAGGACCCGTACGCGGTCGGCTCAGGGCGATACCGTCGGTATGCCCGCGGCATGTATCTGCCGTGGTCGAAGGAATTCAGCTGGATCCCGGCGACCGAGGACCAGTCGCGCGGCGGGATGAACGGCTACTATCAGGGTGACCACAACCCCGAGTACCCGGGTGTGGTGCGCAACCTCCCCGCCATCAGTGAGCGGGGCCGCAACAACCGGCTGCTCCGGGACATTATCGACTTCGACTTCCAGCAGACCCGCTGGAATGACGTCGACTCCGTATGGCCGTTGCATGTGGGAGTGCACTTTATCAAGCTCTCGATCGACGAAGACGGTGGCGTAGCCGTGTCGTCGCCGAACGAACTGCACCAGGACGGGGAACCGTTCGTCTTCGCCCACCTTATGTACCGGCACAACGCGGAGGGCGGCGAAAACATCGTCGCTCCACCCAAGTACCGCGGCATGCAGCCGCACCAGGTGCCCGAGGACGATATTATCGCCTCTTTCGAGCTGACGCTTCCGCTCGAGGCCTACGGCATCACCGACAAGCTGGTCAGCCACTACGTGGGTCCAATCAGGAAGAGCGCCGGCGACGGTCCCGGCGAACGCGCCATCCTTCTTACGGACTTCGTCCCGATGCGGCAGCTCTTCTGATGGCCTTCCGCTTCGAGAAGCCGGTCGACGGGCAGTCACTCGAGGAGCTAAGGAAGGCTCTCGTCTTCTTCTACGGCGACGCGACCGTGACCCAGGCCGACCCCGGGTTCATCGTCGGAGTCTCCGCGAACCTGTCGGACCAGGAACTGGGCGATGTTGTACGACACTTCCTGCGTGGGCAGCGCACTGGTCCCACCAAGGTGGTGGTGGAGGAAGCCGGTCGCCCGGGAGCCAGCTGTGCCCTCCCATACGACGACCGGATGGAGGTCGGACCCGGGGTGCACCTTCAGGGGCCCGACTGGGGCGGCGCGATGGACGCCGCCCGCACTCTGGTACGCGACCACTTGGCGGCTCGGTTCGACGTACCGCAACTGGGCGGATCCGCACTGATCTCCCGTGACGTGCTGGTTAAGGCGGGCTACTACCGCAAGTTCCCCAACCTAGTGAACGCAGTGTCTCGGATCCGGTCCGACTACTGGGACAGCGTCTCGGTCGCCCTGCTCCGGCCTGGCCAGGAAGACGCGCGGGCGTCGTTCTACGAGCCGTCGGACATGGTACTCAACCCGGTCACCTGCTATCACGTGTACGCCCAAGCGCCGGCGCTCATGGAACGCCACTCGTCCGGCATGTTCGGCATCGAGGGGAAGGTATTCCGCCACGAGTCGTACAACCACACGGCGACCCGGCTTGCCGAATTCACCATGTACGAACTCGTCGGTCTGGGCACGGAGGAGGCGGTCGGCGGGTATTTCCAGGATCTTCTGAAGGCGTACGCCGAGCTCTTCGCGGCACTCGGTCTCCCACACCGCATCGTCAGCGCGTCCGACGCCTTCTTCGGTGACGAACCCACCATCACCCGCAACGCCCAGCTGATGAGCGGTAGCAAGTTGGAGGTACGGATCCCGATGAAGGACGCTGAGCTCTCCGTCGCCAGCGTGAACGCGCATGGAGCGGCGTTCATCGACTCCTTCGGACTGAACCACGATGGCAGGGTCCAGGCGACCTGTTGCGCGGGCATCGGCCTCGACCGGCTCGCGTACACGCTCAAGGCCTACGACCTGCTTCCCTGACCCGACCCGATCGGATGATGCACCAGCATGGTGCCACTCACCCCACATTCATAGGACTACTGGTCATGCAGAACATCGCTGTAATCGTGGACGAGCTGCTCACACAACTCGCGGCGGCACGGGACGTGCCGAGCGACGCCCAGCCGGCCGAGGTCATCATCAGCTCGCTCGACCAGATGCGTTTTCTGGTTGCCCTAGAGGAGATCCTTGACACGGTACTGGAGGTAGGCGAGGTCTTTCCCTTTGACCTGACGTCCCGTGAGGATCTGGTCAAGAGTGTGACCGAGCTAGTCGCGGAGGCCGCGACGTGACGGCGCTGCGGAGCCGGGCCAGTGTCTCTGGGGCGCTCGAAGTCGTTCGGGTCTCTCTTCCCCTGATGTTCGGCATGGCCGGCAACCTGGTGATGATGCTCGTCGACCGAATCGCGCTGGCGCGCTATTCGGAGGCGACTCTCATCGCTTCGGGTCCGGCGGTCTTCACCGGCATGACGATCATCATGTTCGTAACCGGGATCGTCGGCATCACGCGCTCGTACGTCGCCCAAGCGCACGGCCGTGCCGACCGCGATGGAGCGGCCGACGAGGGTGTCGTCGGCATGCTGCTCGCCGTGGCGGTGGCGGTGCTGATGCTGCTCGCTACTCCGCTCGTCATACGAATACCGGAGCTCAGCGACCGGCCGGCCGACAGTGTTGCGCTGGAAGCGGTCTTCCTGGAATGGTCGGTTCGCTTCGGCGCGGTGATGGCAGTCAATATGGCGCTGGCGTCCTACTTCAACGGCACTCGGAGAACGAGGGTACCGATGGTGGTTGGTCTGATCGGCCAGGCCGTCGGCGCCATCATGGCCATCGGCCTGATCTTCGGCAGGTTCGGACTGCCAGAACTCGGGATGCGGGGCTCTGGCATCGCCACCTTCATCGCCGTCTCCGTCATGTTCGCCGGTTACGTGGTGTGTCTGCCCCGTACGTTCTACTCGGGGTTCACCCGGGTAATCGGCAGAGGCGCCCGCTATGTCCTGAAGGTGCTCGGGGCGCGGCTGGGCAAGGGTGGCCCCTCCGGCGGCTCCGCCGGTCTCGAGGAGATGGGTCACACATCTTTTGTGTGGATTGCCGGAATCCTGGGCCCTATCGCACTGGCCGCCAACAACGTCGCCCTGTCGCTCAACTACGTGGCGATCATTCCGCTGATCGGGCTGGGCGTCGGGTGCAGCATCCTGACGGGCAACGCGATCGGCGAGAACAAGCACGAGCGCGTCCCGCACATCATACGAGCCGCCCTCACGGTTGGGACGGTCTACGTCATGACCGTCGCCTTTGTCCAGATACTCCTACCCACCCTGTTGCTCACCCCGTTCGGCCTCGACAGTGCGGACCCGTCGATCACGAGCACCGCGGTCGACACCTCCCGGGTCCTGTGGATGTACGCGGTAGCCTTCATGTTCTCCATGTTCGGCCGCACTGTACTGGAGAGTTTCGGGCTGACCCGCTTCGTCTTCCTCACCCGCGTCGTGGTGGTCTGGCTGCTGAGCGTGCCGACGATCCTCGTCATCGCGATGGCCAACCGGGACAGTTCCGGTGCCCTGGTGGTGATCTGGGTCGTGTACTCGCTCTTCGAAGCCGTGCTGGGCGCGCTCTACTTCTGGCGCATCCGAAGGGCCAGCGCCACTGGTGAGAACCGGCTCGTGAAGCAAACGCCCGAGCCGGAGAGGAGCGCCGAAATTGATGTCCAACCCGTTTGATGCCCCAGGCGCACCCACCCTGGTCCTGCCCCAACGAGGAGGGACAGCACTTCCTGTGACCCGGGGACCTGGCCGTGTCCGACGGCTGGTGGGTCACCTTCGGCGCGCCGGACAGGCAAGCGTACGTCGACCACATCTACCGGCGCTGGACGGACTTGCAGCCCCAGTCGGCAACTGGTCAGGCCGTGTCGGTGCCACCTCGCCGGCTACCGCCGGCCCGTCCCGGAATGAGGAAGCATGTCTCGATCCGCCCTGGTGATCGGCGGAAACCGCGGCATCGGCTGGGCTATCTCGCACCGGTTGGTCGAGCGTGGTGACCGTGTGGCGGCCACGTACCGTACGGGCGACTGCCCGCCGGGCGCCCTGCCCGTACGGTGCGAGGTGACTGTCTCCGACGACGTAAAGCGAGCCGTCAGGGAAGCCGAGCAGGCACACGGCCCCGTCGAGATCCTGGTGGTCAACGCCGGCATCGTCCGGGACCGGCCGCTGTACGCCATGTCGCAGGACGAGTTCGAAGCGACGCTGCGGACCAACCTCACAGGGGCGTTCCTGGCTGCCAAGAGCGTCGCGCGCGGCATGATCCGGGCCCGTTTCGGCCGGATCGTCTTCATCTCCTCCGTCGTCGCCCTCTCCGGTGAGGCAGGGCAAGCCAACTATGCAGCCTCCAAAGCGGGACTGGTCGGCATGGCGCGGTCCCTGGCAAGGGAGTTCGGCCGCCGCAGCATCACGGTGAACGTCGTCTCGCCGGGGCTGACGGACACCGACATGGTGGCGGCGCTCTCCGAGGAACAACGCCTCGGGCTGATCGGCCGCGTGCCGCTCGGCCGGATGGCGCGGCCGGAGGAGGTCGCCGCCGCGACCGAATTCCTGACCAGCGACGCCGCGGCCTACGTCACCGGGGCGGTCCTGCCGGTCGATGGCGGGATGGGCATGGGTCACTGAACGTTGCCACCGGCACGCCGGATCAGACGAACGCCCCGGCGGGACAACGTGCTGCGGCGGTTATGACACTCGAGGGCAGCGTCGATGTACCCAGCTGCGCCAGAGGCCACGACACGATAGTCAGGCCCGTGGAGCGGAGTCGCGCGGCCCGCCTCAACGTTCCGGCCCGGCTCGACTACCTGGCCGTACACGTCCTGGTGCGGATCTGCGCGGCGCGGCTCACACACGTGCCCTCGACGTCGCTCGTGGTCAAGCAGCGGTGTCCCGGCTGCGGTGCCGTGGACCACGGGAAGCCGTTTGTCCACGATCTGCCGGATCTCTGGGTCAGCCTCTCCCGTACGAGAGTCACCATCACGGCGACGGGCCGGTCCGCCGCGGGGGTCAACGTGAAAATCCAAGCCGGATTCGTCTTCGAACGGCGCCTCGCCGAATGGGTCCTCGACCCGCAGCGGCCGCCACCGTACGGATGGCGCCTGACCCCACGCTCGCCTTCCTCCGCCGCTGGGTCCGTAAGGAGGCTCTGGTGGAGGTGGGACAAGGGTCTCTATTCGGGCCCGCTTCAACATACGAAGATCCGACATCGACGACGGCCGTGGCAGATGGACGGCACCGACTCCCACCACGGGGTCGGTGCCGTCGCTGCGGCGGTATCGGAGCAACCGATCACTCTTCTCCGTGCGGGGTCCCGGCCGTACGGACAGCCGAACCCGACGACAAACCAGGAGAGCACTGATGCCCAGCCGAATCATCGAGAGTTACCCCGAATTCGCCGTGAATTGCTTCACGGGCAGCTTCAGGTCCCTGGCCGGAGCGAAGGGAAGGGACATCACCGAGCAGAGCCTGTTCGAGCGAGGCGACGCCTATCTCTTCCAGACCGGCCTGGACGAGTCGGGTTACCCTGAGTATATCTTCCCGGTCGAGGAGGCCGGAGTGCTCGGCATGCGCCGCTCCGGGTTCGAGCTCACCAGGGTTCCGATCTCGTACGGAGACGTCGGCGCCCAGCTCAAGAGTCTGGTCGACCGGTTCGGCAGGGTGGTCGTCTGGGTCAACACCTCCCACCTGAACTATGCCAAAGTCTACGGGCGCACCAGCTCGTACCTGCACTCCATCGTGATCGAAGAGGTCGCTGACGACCTTTCCCACCTGCGCGTCTTCGACTGTATGGTGGTCGACGCCAAACGCTTTAGTTGCCGGGCCTGGCTCGACTTCAGCTCGTTCGAGAACGCCATCAGCGACCGGATCCAGAGCGACGCACATGACTGCATGGGCACGTTCTACGTCGTGACCGCCATGGCCGGCGGCAAGGAGGCCGGAACAGCCGGGCTTGAGGGGCACCTTCGCGGGCAGGCTCGCCGCTTCGCGGAAGAGCGCCGGTTTCACGAAGCGATCAAGGACTACCAACGGCTCTGCACGGAGTGCTTCGAGGACCCCGGCCGCAGTTCCGAGTTCGGCGCCAGGCGGCTCTTCATCCACAGCACTGTTCTGTACTGCGTGCCTAGTCTGACCCTGATGAGCCGTTCCTTGGAGAAGGCCGACGCGTCCGGCACGACACGGGAGCTCTGTGAGGAGGCGATCCGGCACTGGCGGGCCTTGGGCGTGCTCGCTCTGAGGTACGAGGCGACCGGCTCCGCCACCGTACTGGGACGCCTGATCGATCGGTTCGCCGTGCTCGACGACACCACGGCCCGACTCTGGGGAGAACTCGCATGAGCGCTGCCGACGAACGCATGCTGGGCAGCGTGACGGAGAAACCCGTTGCCGTTGCCGAGCCGGAGCGGAGCCAGCCGGCTCGTACGCCACGGGAGAAGCTGCTCTGCACGCTCTTCGCCGATGTGCTGGGGGTCCCGTCGGTCGGCATCGACGACGGGTTCTTCGAACTGGGCGGGAACTCACCGCTCGGCATGCGGCTCGTCATGGCCATCCGCGACGCGCTGCGCGTCAACATATCGGTCGAGGACCTGATCAAGGCGCCCACAGTGGCACTCCTCAGTGACGCCCTAGGCGTCGTGGCGGATCTTGAGATCATCTTGCCGCTGCGCACCCGGGGCCGCAAACCGCCGCTGTTCTGTGTGCACCCGGCGATCGGCATCGCCTGGTCCTACGCGGGGCTGACCCGCTACCTCGGACCCGATCGACCGATATACGCCCTGCAGACGCCCGGTCTGGCTGGGCTGCCCATGGCACGATCTATGGCCGAGCTGACCGACGCTTATCTCACCTGTATCCGCCGTGTCCAGCCCGGCGGGCCGTATCACCTGCTCGGTTGGTCGTTCGGTGGAAACGTGGCGCACTCCATCGCTACCCGGCTGCGCCAGCAGGGCGAGGAAGTGGCGCTGCTCGCCCTGCTCGACTCGTACCCACCCGAGTGGCAGGAACTGGCGGGCTCCTTCGACGAACCCGACCTCCTGGCCGAGGTCTTGACCAGCCTGGGGCTCGCACCCGAGGCATGCAGCGACGGCACGCTGGGCCGTGGCCGGTTGGTTGAACGGCTTCGGCTTCCCGACAGTCCGGTGTCCGGCCTGAGCGCCGACGCCCTTGCCGCGCTGCCGGACATCTTCAGCCGCCACGTCCAGCTGCTGCGTGAGCCGGTGGAGCTCGCTTTCGATGGAGACCTGCTCTTCTTCAGCGCGGGTCGTAGCCGACCGGCCTACGGTGTCCTACATGAGTCCTGGCGACCCCATGTCACGGGGCACCTGAGGAACGTGGTGGTAGACGGCCATCACCACGCCCTCATGCATCCGAGCCCTCTGAGGGAAGTCGGTACAGCACTTTCGGCCACTCTAGAGCGCATGGACGACTGAACCCTGTACCGTGCGGGTGCCGAAATGCTATCTGTGCTGGTCAAGCGGCATGGTCGTATTCGTGGAGGATTCCGCTGAGTCGGTCGCGTCGGTGGGTGTTCAGTTGAGCGAGTCGGTTGCGGTCGGTGATCGGGGCGGGTAGCGGTGCCCGTGGTGGGGCGTTGGCGCTGCCCCGGTGCCCTCGGTGTTCGTTGTGGTGGTGTTCGTACTCGCGTAGGGCGTGCATCAGGTGGGACTGGTTGAGGATTAGGGTCCGGTCGAGGAGTTCGTGGCGGCAGGCTCGGATCCAGCGTTCCATGATCGAGTTCATGCGGGGCATGCGGGCGCCGGTGGGGTGTGTACAACTAACGGCCCTGTCTCACATTCGGTGGTGACAGAGGGTGGCTGGTGTCGTTGTTCCTATGTGGTGGATGCCAATGGGCTTGTACAGACGGTGTTCTCGGGGCTGTCCCCGCTGGTCATCGAGGACGTGGCCGACGAGGGTGAGCGGATCGTGGTGCTGGCCCGCACGCCGCGGGACGCTGCGGTCTGCTCGATATGTGGGGCCTCGTTGGGACGGGTGCACGGCTGTCACTGGCGGATAGTGGCCGACGATCCGGTCGATGGGCGGCGGGTGGTGGTCCGTGTGCGGGTGCGGCGTCTGGTGTGCCCCACGCGCGGCTGCCGGCACACCTTCCGTGAACAGGTTCCCGGGGTGCTGCAGCGATACCAGCGCCGCACGGCTCGTTTGAACCGGAACGTGTCAAGGGATTGAGGCCAACGGGAGTTAATACTGCAACGGCGGGTCGTGGCTTCGACTGCTGGTCGCTCGTTGGCTGGTTGTGGTGGATGAGCAGTTGGTCGGGTCGTGGGATGCCGGGTTGGAGGAGTTGTTCTTCCGGTTCTCGCATCGGTTTACTCGGGTGGAGCCGCGGCGGCGGGCGTGGGCGTATGTGCGGGGGTTGCTGGCGTCGTTGGAGCGGCGCAACGGGTGGACGCTTGCCGAGCAGGCTGGGCATGTGTCGCCGGACGGGTTGCAGGGCATGTTGTGCAGCCCGGCGTGGGACCGTGACGCGGTCCGTGATGACGTGCGCGGCTACGTCGTGGAGCAGATCGGCGATGCGGCTGGGGTGCTCGTCGCCGACGAGACCGGGTTCATCAAGAAGGGCCGCGCCTCGGCGGGGGTCCAGCGGCAGTATTCGGGCACGGCGGGCAAGACCGAGAACTGTCAGGTCGGCACGTTCCTGTGCTATGCCGCGAGCCGGGGTCGGGCGTTGATCGATCGGGAGTTGTACCTGCCGAAATCGTGGACTGGTGATCGGGACCGGTGCCGGGCGGCGGCGATCCCGGACGCCGTCGAGTTCGCCACCAAGCCGCAGCAGGCACAGGCCATGCTGCAGCGGGCGGTCAAGGCTGAGGTGCCCTTTTCCTGGTTCACCGGGGACGAGGCATACGGGCAGAATCCCGGCCTGCGGGGCTGGCTGGAGGATCAGGACATCGCCTACGTGATGGCCACCCGCTGCGACGACGCGGTGCCTTCCGGGTTGCACACCACCACCCGCGTCGATGAGCTGATCACCAGGGTGCGCCCCGGCGCGTGGCAGCGCCTGTCGTGCGGCGATGGCGCGCACGGGCCGCGCCGCTACGACTGGGCCCGGGTGCCGATCCGGCGTACCTTCGCCCACGGCCGCCGGGGCTGGGTGCTGGCCCGGCGTTCGATCAGCGACCCGAGCGAGATCGCCTACTACGTCTGCTTCGGCCCACGCGGCACCCGGCTGCGGGAACTGGTGCGGGTCGCCGGCACCCGTTGGTCGGTGGAGGAATCGTTCCAGACCGCGAAGAACGAGGTCGGCCTGGACCAGTACCAGGTCCGCCGCTACGACGCCTGGTACGCCCACATCACCCTGGCCATGGCCGCCGCCGCGTTCCTCGTCGTCACCCGCGCCCTCGAAGCCGCAAAGGGGGCACCACCGCAAGCAAGCACAGCCTGATCCCGTTGAGCAGCAACGAAATCCGTCGCCTGTTCGCCCACCTCGTCCTGGCCATCCGCCACCGAACCGGCCACATCCTGCACTGGTCCGACTTCCGCCGAACACGCCAGGAACAAGCCAAACCACCATAAGTCACGACCCGCCGTTGCAGTATATAAGTAGTGTTCGCTCGTTAGCCGGTCACGGCGAGGGGTTGTGGGACATGTTCGAGCGAGGGATGCGGGTACGGCTGCGAGACCGCCTGTGGGAGGTGGAGGGCGTCAAGGGTGCCGGCTCCGAGGCACTTCTCGATTTCCGGCGGGCCGATGAACGACCGGGACCCCGCCGCCTTACCGTCGTTGCGGGCCTGGAGCCGAGTCTGCGTGCGGAGCCCGCCACGGAACTGCGGTTCGAGGTCGGTAACCCTGTACGTCTGTCTGAACTTCACAACGCGCTGGCCCTGACGATGGCGCACGGCCGGTCGGACTTGCTCGCGGTGGAGCACGGCCGTATCGACGTGGAGCCCTACCAGCTTGTTCCCGTGCTGGCAGCGGTAAGACAGCCAAAGGCTCGGCTGCTGGTTGCCGATGATGTTGGTCTGGGAAAGACCATCGAAGCGGGACTGATTCTGATGGAGCTGGCCCGCCGGGGTAGGGCAGATCGAGTGTTGATTGCCTGTCCGGCCGGCCACCCCTACCGGTGCGCGCCGCCGTCGCGCCCGCGGTCGAGGAGGTGGCGCCGGTGTTCCGCGCGACGACGGGACGGCCCGTGCCCGGTGCCGTCCGGGCGGTCGTGTTCGACCTCGACGGTGTGCTGGTCGACAGCCTGGCCGTGGCCCGGGAGGCGTTCGCCCTGGCGTACGCCGAGGTGGTCGGCGACGGCGTCGCGCCGGTCGACGAGTACTGCCGCCATCACGGCCGTTACCTGCCGGAGGTGCTGCGGATAATGGGCCTGCCGGCGGCGATGGCGGACCCGTTCGTCCGGGAGAGCAACCGGCTCGCGCACCGGGTCGTGCCGCTGCCCGGTGCCGCGGACCTGCTCCGGCAGCTGCGCCGGCGCGGCGTCGGGCTGGCGGTCGCCACCGGCCGCAGTGGCGCGCGGGCCCGGCACGTCGTGGAGTTGGTGGGGCCTGCTGCCCCTGTTGGACCATGTGGTCGGCGCGGACGAGGTGAGCCGGCCGAAGCCGGCCCCGGACATCGTCCTGCGGGCGCTGGAGTTGTTGGACACCGATCCCGCCGACGCGCTCATGGTCGGTGACGCGCCGGCCGACCTGGCCAGCGCCCGCGCGGCGGGGGTGGTCGCGGTGGCGGCGTTGTGGGATGAGTCCGATCCCGGGACGCTGCGGGCCGCCGGCCCGGACGTGGCGCGGAAGGTCCGGTACGCCGCGCTCCGCGTCGAGCAGCCCACCCTGGACGACGCCTTCGTCTCGCTGACCGGCCGGGCCACCCGGACCACCACCCCGCCGACGACCGACGAGAGGTCCTCGTGAACGCCCTGTCCAAGCTCGTCGCCGTCGAGGCCAAGCTGTTCCTGCGCGAGCCGGTGTCGCTGTTCTTCGTCTTCGCCCTGCCGCTGGGTCTGATGCTCGTCTTCGGCCTGCCCCAACGCGGCGCGACCGCCGACGACGGCGGTCAGCACACCGAGCTGACCTTCCTGCCGGCCCTGGCGTTGGCCCTCACCATCGGAATGCTCGCGCTGTTCACCCTGCCCATGGCGCTGGGCATCTACCGGGAGCGGGGGGTGCTGCGCCGGCTCGCCACCACCCCGGTCCACCCCGCCCTGCTGCTCATCGCCCAGGTGGTGGTTAACCTGGCGATGGGGGTGGCCGGCGCGGTCGTCACCGCGATCGGCGTACGGTTCCTGCTGGACCAGCCGGCCCCGGCCAACGTGCCGGCGTTCGTGCTGGCGTTCCTGCTCGGTGTGGCCTGCCTGTTCGCTCTCGGCCTGCTCATCGCCGCGCTCGCCCCGTCTGCGCGGGCAGCCCAGTCGATCGGGCCGGCGCTGTTCTTCCCGCTGCTCTTCCTCGCCGGTGCCTGGCTGCCCCGCGACCAGATGCCGACCGTGCTGGCCCGCATCGGCGACTACTCGCCGCTCGGCGCCACCGTCGACACGCTCGCCGCCACGTGGGCGGGCGAGAGTCCGGCGCTGCCGCAGCTGCTCGCCCTGGCGGTCACCGCCGTGCTCGGCAGCGTGCTGGCCACCCGCTTCTTCCGCTGGGAGTGAGCCCGCCCGGGCCTGTACGGCCGCGTGACCGTGGCCGGGCCTAGTGCAGCCCCGCATAAGTTCTTGACGGGTCATGCGGCCTTGAGGGGGCGGCCGTCGTAGGTCCAGCGGAAGGGTTTCGCGGTCCGGTTGTAGTGGGTGAAGAACTTGAGGATCTTGTTGGCGAGGTGCTCGCGGGAGGTGAACTCGCCGCGACGCAGCAGCCTGCGGGTCAGGATCGAGAAGACCAGTTGCACTATGTTCAGCCAGGACGCGTGTTTCGGGGTGTAGGTCACGCTGAACCTCGGGTGTGCGGCCAGCCAGGCCCGGGTGGCTTTCGAGGTGTGACTGGACCCGTTGTCCAGGACCAGGTGAATCCGCAGGTGGGCAGGGGTTTCGAGGTCGATCTCGGTGAGGAAGTCGAGGAAGGCGTCGGAGTTGTTGCGGTTGATGATCTTCGGCCGGACGGTGCCGTCGGCGACGTCGAGGGCGGCCATCAGTGAGACGGTGCCGTGTCGGCGGTACTCGAACTCGCGGCGTTCCGGGCGGCGGTGCCCCGCGCGGCGGGTCCGGTATCGGCGTGACTTGGCCTGAATACCGGTCTTCTCGTCCACGCTGAGCAGTACCGTGCCGGCGGGAACATGCTGGTAGAGAGTGCAGATCTGCTCGGCACGGGCGAAGAAGCCGGGATCGTCGGGCCGGTTGAGTCAGCCCCGGACTCGGTGCGGTTTGATGTCGACACCGGTCAGGATCCGCCCGACCTGGCTGGCGGAGATCGCGATGCCGTGCCGCTGCCGCAGGTGCCCGGCGATCAGCGGGTGGGTCCATTGGGCGTCGGTGTCGGGTGGCTCACTGGTCGCGGTCGCGATGATCAGCAGGTGTACGTCGATGTCGTAGAGCGGCGGGCGTCCCGGGCGGGGCCGGTCGTTAAGGGCGCGCATGCCCCGGGTGCGGTAGTCGCGGCGGGTCTTACGCACGGTGGCCACCGTGCAGCCGACCTGCCGGGCGATCTGCGCGTTCGGGACCCGGTTCGCGGCGGCGAGCAGGATCCGGGCCCGGCGGACCTGCCGGAACTCTGCGCTGGACTGCCCGGCGATTCGGGTCAGGGCCTTGCGGCGGCGCCGGGTCAGCCGGACCCGGTCGACAGGTTGCAGCCTGGCCATCAGCGGCAAGCCCTCATTTCATGATCGACGAAGGTGACGATCATGGACGATGCCGCAGGCACGGGCGTGTCGGCAGGTGACGACACGCCCGGAGTTGATCACACTGGACGCCGTGCCCGTACCCAGCAAACGCGTCAAGGACGACCTCGCCGCCGACCTCGACCACCACGCCTCACAGGTCTGGCCCGGCCTGGAAGAAGTCACCATCCGCTGGCGCGGCCGCCACGGCTACGTCACCGCCTGGACCAGTGAAGACGACGGCGTACCCGTCTGCCGCCTCGAATACCTCGGCTTCGACGACGTCTACGGCTTCGCCCTCCACGACCCAGCCACCGACACCTACACCGACAGCCCGCTCCCCGACGGACACCCCGAAGGCAGCCCACAAGACGCCCTCGACTGCGCCGTACGACTGCACCTGACCGGCATCGCCGATCAGCCCCTCAACGACGAAGACGACTGACAACCCAATCCCGTACGACCCGTCAAGAACTTATGCGGGGCTGCACTAGGGGGTGGTTAAGGGTGTCCGGCGATTGTGACGTGGATTACCTTCAATGGTGAGAAGTGGTCGTCGCCGGATCGGGGAAAGCATCTTCCAGTCCTCGGGCAGCCCTTTCCGGGAGCGCCGGTGCCGCCCTTTCTCGGTAGTCCGCGTCGCATGAGCGACCGGCGCACGGCGAGGCGGAACGACGACGACGGAGGTCGTGCGATGACACATTCTTCCAACTCCGCGCCGACTGTCGGGCCGGCAGAATCCATCGTCAACGGCGACGACCGGACCGAGCGGTCAGTACCGGCCCCATCGATCATCAGGGAGGCTGTCGGCATCGTCGAGGCGGTGCTGGAGGGCGGGCCGGTGAACCTGCCGGCCGAACTGCGCAGCCACCGGGTCTCGCCGGTGGCCGACAAGATCAAGGTGCACCACTACGGCGGGTACGAGCACTTCGAGCGGGACTCCTCCGGGGTCACCGAGGACGCGCCCGTGGTGTTCCGCTGGACCGGGCGCACCCGGATCGCCGAGTAGCGGAAGGCGGCAACTCCGATGGGCATCCCGGCTCCGCGGCCCGTCCCGTACCTCCTGGTCCGGGACGCGGCCCCGGTCATCGCGTTCTACACCGACGTCTTCGAGGCCGTCCCGATCGAGCAGGAGTGCCTGCTCGACGGGCGGATCCTGCACGCCGAACTGGCCGTCGGCGGGCGCCGGCTCACGGTCAGCGAGTGGGGCGAGGAGCCTCGGACGGCCGACGCCGGCGACGGTCCGGTCGTGTTGACCATCGCCTCGGACGACCCGCGGCTGCTGCTCGAGCGGGCCCTCGCGGCCGGCGCGCAGATCGAGGCGGCGGCCGAGTATCCGAGGAAGATCAGGAAGCCGGCGAACAGGGCGACGATCGGAAGAGCCATGCGTTCGGTGGCGGCGTTGGCCTCGCCCTCGGCGTCGGTGAGTTGCCGTGCGCGTAGGGCGATGGCCCGGGAGCGCAGATCGGAATAACCTCAGCGAGCAACGAGAGCCGGAATCGGGGCCGGGGCGGCTTGTGCACTATCACCAGTGCGCCAACCGAGCCTCCGATGAGGTCGGCGGGTCGACACCCGCTGGCGGGGTCCTACGGCGCAGAGCACCCGCCCTGGTTCACGACGCTCGCCGTCACGGCGTCCCGGTCCCTCGCTGACCCGGCCCATCCGAGCTGCGGGGGGCAACCCCCTACCTCGCTCTTGCCGGCTGCCGGTGCTACTGCGGCAAGCGAGGGTGCCTTGGCCAGCAATCGCCGGCCAAGGCACCCTCGCGCGTTCATGCAAGCGCGAATGTCGCCTGAACGATGAGATGTCGATCGACTACGCTTCGCTGTTGCAGTTCTGTGACGTGCCCCGGCGGGGCACCAACCTGCGTTTTCTGGCGGCCGGCACGTGTGGCTACGCCAACATGACATCCATATCAGCGACGGGCGGATATGGGAATTTGGTTCGTGTTGGGCCTCGGACACAAACCATTTCCCCACGGTGCGCGCTGAGATCCACTTCAGCGCGCACCGTTTGCGTTTCGGGCTGGTAGTTCAGCCGGAGGCCGAGTTGCCGGTAGACCTTGGCCTTGTCGGCTGGGTCGGCGTCGCGGAGCACGGGGGTGATATCCCCGAGTGCGGTCACCAGGGTGGTGATTTCTGCTCGGGTCAGCCGGTGTGGGGTGGTGCTCGCGAGTGCGTGTAGTTCTGCTTCGGCGCGGTCGGTCTGGGTCTGGGTGATCCAGGCGGTAACTACCGTCGGGTCTGCGCCAGCGTCGAGGGCGGCGCGGTAGCGCTTTAGCTTGGCGTTGCACTCGGTGATGATGGTCTGGTCTGGTGTGCCGGTTGCGGGCGGATGGGCTACTGGTTGGGCGTCGGCCAGCGCGGTGATGGTGTGTTCGAGGACATCGAGCACGTGGCGGCTGGACCCCGCACGCCGAAGGCGCCGTACGGGCACCCAGATCTGCTGGTCCGGCGCGCCGGCACCTTGCGGATCATCGACGAGGCAGACGTGCAGCCGTGGATCGAGGTTCGGCTGGGCCGGCGGGCACCAGAGCCGATCGCCGCCCGGCTCGGCATTACGGTGGACGCACTGCGGATGCGGCTAGCCCGCGCCGACGAACGGCTCGCGCGGGCCGTCGCGGAGGGCGGTCTCACCGGGGTCGCCTCGACCGGTGCCGTAGCGGCAACCACGGCGCAGGCGATCCGTGGGACCAGCATCCGCGTAGGCCGGGCCAGCGCACGCGCGGCAGGTACCCGCGGGGTTGCGATCGCCGCTTGACCGACATCCCATGCTCGATGTGACGATGTGGGCTCGGCGCCGGTGCGCCGGGCCCACAGTCGTTCTAGTTCCGTTTGAGGTGGATGCTGCGAGGTGGCGGGGCCCTGGACCTGCAGGAATCCGATGGCCTGCCCGCGGTGACCGCGCTGTGGTGACACCGCTGCTGGTGCTCGACGTCGTCGGGCTCACCCCACGCCTGCTGGAGCACATGCCGGCGCTGTCGGCCCTGGCCCGCGACGGGTTCCAGGCGCGGCTCAGCACGGTGCTGCCGGCCGTCACGTGCTCGGTGCAGTCCACCTTCCTGACCGGTGCGATGCCCCGCGACCATGGGATCGTGGGCAACGGCTGGTACTTCCGGGATCTCGGCGAGGTGCTGCTCTGGCGGCAGCACAACGGCCTGGTCGGCGGCGAGAAGCTGTGGACCGCGGCGCGCCGGGCGCATCCGGGCTACACGGTGGCCAACGTCTGCTGGTGGTACGCCATGGGCGCGGACGTCGACTGGACGGGTGACGCCCCGGCCGGTCTATCACGCGGATGGCCGCAAGGAGCCGGACTGCTACACCGATCCGCCGGAGCTGCACGACGAGCTGACCGACCGGCTGGGTGTCTTCCCGCTCTTCTCCTACTGGGGCCCGGCCGCCGGGATCGCCTCGTCCGACTGGATCTGCCGGGCGACCCAGCAGATCCTGGAAGCGCATGCCCCCGACCTGACCCTGGCCTACGTGCCCCATCTCGACTACGACCTGCAGCGGTACGGCCCGTCGTCGCCCCAGGCGCGGGAGGCGGCCCGGCGGCTCGACGGGGTGTTGGCGCCGCTGCTCGACGCCGCGGCGGCGCACGGGGTGACCGCCGTGGTCCTCTCCGAGTACGGCATCACCGACGTCAGCCGTCCCGTCGACGTCAACCGGGCGCTGCGCGCCGAGGGGCGGCTCCGGGTGCACACGCAGGCCGGGATGGAGTACCTCGACCCGTGGACGTCCGGCGCCTTCGCGGTCGGCGATCACCAGGTGGCGCACGTCTACGTCCGGGATGCGGCCGATGTGGACCGGGTGCGGAGATCTGCGCGGCGCTGCCCGGCGTGGCGGAGGTCTTGGACGCGGCGGGCAAGGCGAAGTATGGGCTGGACCATCCGCGGTCGGGTGAGCTGGTCCTGGTCGCCGACCCGGACGCCTGGTTCACCTACTACTACTGGCTCGACGATGTGCACGCCCCGAATTTCGCCCGTCTGGTGGAGATCCACCGCAAGCCGGGCTACGACCCGGGGGAGCTGCTGCTCGATCCAGCGAACCCGCTCCGGGCCAAGGCCCGGGTGGCTGCTGCGCAAGAAGGCCGGGATGCGGTACACGATGAACGCGATAGGCCTGGACGCCGGCGCCCGGGCGGTCCGCGGGTCGCACGGCCGGCTGCCCGGCGATCCGCGTGACGAACCGGTGCTGATCTGCACCGACCCGGCGTACGGCCGGGAGGGTTTCGCCGTGACCGAGGTCAAGGATCTGCTCCTGTGCCTGGCCCGGTCTGGCCGGATGACGCGGGATGCCGGCCGCACGTGGTATGTGTCCATGTCTTTCGTGCGTGGCCGAACGGATCAGTGGGCGCTCGGCCGTACCAGTCCCGACTCGTACGCGGTGATGACCAGCTGCGCGCGGTCCCGGACGCCCAGCTTGCTCAGCAGCCGGGTGATATGCGTCTTCACCGTTCCCACGCCCAGGTGCAGGTGCTCGGCGATCTCGGTGTTCGACAGCCCGCGGGCGATCAGGCCGAGCACCTCACGCTCGCGTTCGGTGATCATGTCCAGCCCGCGCGGCGCGGCCGGCCCGCCCTGCCCGGTGAAAGTGGCGATCAGCCTCCGGGTCACCCGCGGGGCCAGCAGCGCCTCCCCGGCGGCCACCAGCCGGATGCCGTTGAGCAGTTCTGCTGCCGTGGCGTCCTTGACCAGGAAGCCACTGGCGCCGGCCCGGAGCGCGGAGTACACGTACTCGTCCAGGTCGAAGGTGGTCAGGATGAGCACCTTCACGTCCGCGGTCGCCGGTGCCGAGCAGATCTGCCGAGTCGCCTCGATGCCGTCCAGCTCGGGCATCCGGACGTCCATCAGCACCACGTCCGGCCGAAGCTGCCCGGCCATCCGGACCGCCTCGGCGCCGTTGCTCGCCTCGCCCACCGGCGTGTAACCGGGGGAGGCGTCGAGCAGCGCCCGGAAACTCTCCCGCATCAGGGCGTGGTCGTCGGCGAGGAGCACGGCGACGTCCGGCGCTGCCTCGGTCATGCGATCTCCTCGTTCGTGGTGTACGGGATGTCGGCGGTGACGCGGAAGCCACCCTCGGGACGGGTCTCGGTGGACAGCGTGCCGCCGTACATCGTCACACGCTCGCGCATGCCGATGAGCCCCTGCCCCGCACGGCCCCGGTCCTGCCTACGGCCCCGGCCGTTGTCGCTCACCTCGATGTGCGCCACGCCGTCCGCCGCCCGCACCGTCACCCGGCACCGGCTCGCCTCCGCGTGTTTCATCACGTTGGTCAGCGACTCCTGGACGATCCGGTAGACGGTCAGCCCGACCGCCGTCGGCAGGTCCTCCGTGCCGCTCACCGCCAGGTCGACCCGGAACCGCGGCGACTGCAGCCGCTCGACCAGATCGGCCAGGTTGGCGGCGCCGGGGGAGGGCGTCAGCTCCACGCCCTTGTCGTCGTCGGCGCGCAGCACATCCAGCAGCCGCCGGATCTCGGTGAGCGCCGACCGGCTGGTCTTCTCGATGGTCTGCAGCGCGGCCCGGCTCTCGGCCGGCCGCTCGTCGGCGATGTGGTTGGCCACGGTCGCCTTCACCGCGATCAGGCTCAGGCTGTGGCCCACGATGTCGTGCAGCTCGCGGGCGATCCGCAGCCGCTCGTCCGCGACCGCGTTCCGGGCCGCCCGGCGGGCGTGATCGGCGCGGATCGCCCGCCGCCACCGGACCAGCCGGCCGGTGACCCAGGCCGTGACCATGCTGACGACGACCACGCCCAGCTCGACCTGCCACCACAGCGGCACCTCGCTGTCCGGAGCGTCGGCAGGGGTGGTGCCGGTACGCGAGTAGAGCCACGGGATGGTGACCGCGCTGGCGGCCACGGTTCCGATCAGCGCGACCGTAGACATCACCCGGCGGGCCGTGGCCGCCGCGGAGTACAGCATCGGCGCGATCGGCAACCAGGTCATGAAGAGGACGCCTATCCCGGCCGCACCGGCGGCGGTGGCGACCGTGACGGCCGTGACCGCGACGGCCCATGCCGGAAGCGGCCATCGGCGACGGACAACCAGGGGCAGACAGGCCGCCGAGGCGGCCAGCCACGCCACCCCCGCCGAGTCGGTGATCCGCGGTCCCGGTGGGTCCAGCGTGGCGGTGGTGACGAAGTACGTCAGCGGGACGGCGGCAGCGGCGTCGATCAATGTGCCGCGCATCTCGAATCCGAAGAGCCGGGTCACGCGGACACGCTATACCGATCAGTCCGGATCGGACGTATGACCCAGGTCAGACCCGAAGTTCCGACCTCGGTCAGACGCGCCGAAACCCCCCGCGTTGACACCATGGACCACATGATCGAGCTGGTAGAGCTGACCAAACGATACGGATCGACTCTGGCGGTGGACCGGTTGTCCTTCGAGGTTCGCCCGGGCGTGGTGACCGGCTTCCTCGGCCCGAACGGGGCGGGCAAGTCCACCACGATGCGAATGATGCTGGGCCTGCACCGCCCGACGTCGGGTCAGGCCCTGATCGGTGGCCGGCGCTACGACGAGATCGGTCACCCGCTGCACGAGGTCGGCGCCGTGCTGGACGCCGACGCCGCCCACCCCGGTCGGACCGCGTCAGTCCATCTTGGGTGTCTGGCCCGATCCAACGGCATCAGTAGGGCGCGGGTGAGCGCGGTGCTGGAACAGGTCGGGCTGTCGAATGTGGCGGACAAGCGGGTCGGTGGCTTCTCCCTCGGCATGAAGCAGCGTCTCGGTATCGCCGGCGCGCTGCTCGGCGATCCGGGCGTGGTGGTCCTCGACGAGCCGGTCAACGGCCTGGACGCCGCAGGCATCCGGTGGATCCGATCCACCCTGCGGTCGCTGGCCGCGGAAGGCCGCACGGTGCTGCTGTCCAGCCACCTGATGAGCGAGATGGCGCTCACCGTCGACCGGGTGCTGATCATCGGCAGGGGCCGGCTGATCGAGGACACCTCGGTCGCGGAGATGCGAGCCCGGTTCGAACGCGACGTGCTGGTACGGACCCCGCGGGCGGCCGAACTCACCGCCGTGATCACCCGCCTCGGCGCCACCGTGACCACCACCGAGGACGGCGACCTGATCGCCGTCGGCATGGACGCCCCCGCCATCGGTGACGCCGCCGCAGCCGCCGGGATCCCGGTCCACGGCCTGACCCCACGCAGCGCCACGCTCGAAGACGTCTACCTGGGAATGACCGACGAGGCCGCCGAGTACCGGGCCACCACCGAAGGGATCACCCGATGACCATCGTCCAGACCCGCCCGGCCCCCGCTGCCCCGGTGGACACGACGGCTCCCGTCCGCTCCGGCGCCTTCCGCGACGCGGTCGCCGCCGAGTTCCTCAAGGTCCGCACGCTCCGATCGACGTGGGCGTTCCTGGGCGGCGGGGTAGCCGCGTCCCTGCTCGGCGCGCTCATCCTGTTCATGCTGGTGGGGGCCTACGACGCCGCCAGCCCCGCCGACAAACTCAAGTACGAGACCGCCGACCCGACAGTGGTCACCATGCCGTTCGTGATGTTCTTCGTCGGCGCGATCGGTGCCATGCTCATCACCAGCGAATTCGGCACCCGATCCCTGGGGCCGTCCCTGCTCGCCGTCCCGCAACGCCGTACTCTGATCGGCGCCAAAGCCACCGTCGCCGGCCTCATCGGCCTGACCAGCGGTGCCGTGTTCGTCCTGTTCGCCTTCGTCGACGCCCGGCTCCTGCTCGGCGACCGGCCCGCACCCATCAACCCCTGGCCGCAGTGGACCGACGCCATCCCCACCGTCCTCTGCTCCACCCTCGTCGTCATGGCCACCACCCTGGTCGCGATGGGTCTCGGTGCCCTGCTCCGCTCCACCGCCGGCACCCTCACCACCCTCGGCTCGCTGGTCCTGGTCGCCCCGATCTTCGCCCACTTCCTGCCCACCGTCTGGCATTTGCGCCTCGCGTCGATCCTGTTACCCGACCTCACCCCGCAACTGGCCGGCAGCAACCACCCGTACCTGCTCTCCCAGGGTGGCGCCGTCGCCGTCGTCGCCGGCTACGTCCTGCTCGCCCTCGGCGCCGGCGCGATCGCCTTCCACCGCCGGGACACCGCCTGACCCCTATCCCGGGCACGGCGCCCCAGACCCCCGACCGCTCCGCTCCCCTTTGCTCCGACGAACACGAAGGATCGAGAAATGACCGCATTCGCCGCTAGCGCCCCGCTCGCCGGCCCCGACCTCGCGCAGACTTTCGGCGGCATCGCCTTCTGGGGCACCATTCTGGCCATCCACGTGATTCTCTTCGGCGCCACCCTGGTCAGCATCTCCCGGGCGCAGCTGAGTTCCGGCTCCCGCAAGCGCTGGATCTGGCTGGTCGTCCTGGCCCCGGGGATCGGCATCATCCTCTGGTTCGCTTCCGGCCGCCCAGCTACCCGCAACCGCCCCAGCAGCGCCTGATCCGAAGACTCCCGCCGCGCGGCTTCCCCCGTCGCCACGACCTCGTTGTCGTACAGGTAGAGGCCGGTGATCGCCAGGTTGGACCGCTGCTGACGCGGCTTTTCATCGATCGCGATCAGCCGGCCGGTGTCGTCGGTGACGCCCACCCCGTACCGCGCTCCGGGTCCTGCACCCGGTAACCGAAGAGCGCGCAGCCGTCCAGGTCGCGCGCCTCGTTCTGCAGCATCCGGCCGAAGCGGGTGCCGTGGAAGACGTTGTCGCCGAGTACGAGCGCGCAACTGTCGTCACCGATGTGGTCGGCGCCGATGATCATCGACTCGGCGATGCCGCGGGGCTCGTGCTGCGTGGCGTACGTGAAGTTCAGCCCGAGACGAGACCCGTCGCCGAGCAGGGCCTGGAACATCGAGGCGTCCTCGGGCCGGGTGATAACCAGGATGTCGTGGATCCCGGCAACCATCAGCGTCGAGATCGGGTAGTAGATCATCGGCTTGTCGCTGACCGGCAGCAGTTGCTTGGAGATCGGGATGGTGAGCGGGTGCAGTCGGGTGCCGTTGCCCCCGGCCAGGACGATGCCCTTCACGACAGAACTCCCGTCGGATCGCCGGTGGTGAGCCGGACGTCGGCGCTCTTCTTGACGCTGTCCATCAGGTCCGCCAGCCGGATCGAGGTGCTGGCGAACTCGTTCAGCGGATCGCCGGCCGCGACCGCGGCGGTGAACAGGGTGACGACATTGCGGAACTGATCGTCGGTGGGCAAGGTGACCTCCTCGTAGTGGTCCTGCCGATGGATGCGCACGACCGGCTGGACCCCGGGCGGTGGGGTGAAGGCGCGGTCCAGCACTATCCGCCCGGCGCTGCCGATCAGCTCGTAGCCGCTGCGGTAGCCGTGCTCCATGCCGAACTGCAGTTGGGCCGGGATGCCGGCGCCGGTGTGCAGCAGGATGCTGCCGGAGATGACCACGCCGTGCGCCGGATCCTGGCGCAGCACGGCGCCGGTCAGGGTGAGCGGGCCGGGAAGGTGGTGCAGGGCAGCCCGCACCGGGTAGACGCCGACGTCGTCGAGTACGCCGCCGCCGACTGACGGCAGGTAGCGGATGTCGCCGGCCGGCTTGGGTGGGATGGTGAAGGTGGCGGAGAAGCCGCGCAGCTCGCCGATGATCCCGTCGGCGAGCATCCGGGCGACGGCGGCGTGCTGGGAGTGCTGCAGAAACATAAAGTTCTCAAACAACACGAAGCCCCGGCGCTCGGCTAGGGCGTAGAGGTCACGTGCCTCGGTCGCGCTGGTGGTGAGGGGTTTCTCGGCGAGCACGTGCTTGCCGGCGTTCAGCGCACGGTCGATCCACTCGGCATGCAGGACAGCAGGCAGCGGAAGGTAGACCGCGTCAACGTCGTCGCGGTCCAACAGGCGGTCGTAGCCCTGCATCGGCTCGCCACCGAACCGGGCGGTCAGATCGGCCGCCTTGGTGAGGTCGCGGCTGGCCACTGCGGTGACCACGGTGGCCGGCTCGGCGTCCAGTGCCGGCAGCATCTTGCGCCGCGCGATATCCGTGCAGCCAATGATCCCGAAGCGCAGCGGAGCGTTCATCACGAGTCCCTTCACTGCAGTGTGTGTACGCCCGCGAGCAGGCTGCGCAGCTCGACGTTGAGGTAGTTGTAGTGCCGCGTCAGCCGGGACCGTTGGCGCAGCGACACCCAGTGGTGGTGGTCGCCGGGCGTGTTGCCGAATCGGGTCCGGCCTCGACGACCAGGTAGCGGTTGCGGGCGTGGTAGAAGCGGCCGCCCTCCTCGGTGTGCACGACGTCGTAGCGGATCCGGGACGGATCCGCGGTCAGCACCTCGTCCAGATATGTCGGCCGGGCCTCCGCCGGGGCCTCGAACCCGGCGATGTTGCGGCTATTCGGCGCCCTGGGCCGCCGGGCGACCGCTCAGCGGCTCGGGTCCCCACCGTTGTCGCCGGCGTGTGGCTCGTCATTACCCTGGTCGCGCGGCAGGCCACCGGCTCGCTCGCCGGACCGTGGTGGGCGCTTGGCTTGCTGGCGGGACCGGCCGGCGCGGAGGGCGCCATCCAGCGGGCGAAGCCGAGCACCGCCTCGATCGGCACCATATCGACGTACGCTTTTGCCGCGATACGGGTGGTGTCGGTTTGGTCGCGGGAATGCGGCCGTTGTTGAAGGTGATCTCGCCGAAGCTGAAACCGTGCAGGCCCATGGCGGGTTGGTGTGGGATGAGGTGGACGCTGGATCGGTCGGTTCAACCAGGACGGCGGATAGTCCGCCGGAGCCGGAGCCGGAGCCGGAGCCGGAGCCGGAGCCGGAGCCGGAGCCGGAGCCGGAGCCGGTGTGTGCGATGCCGCCGTGCAGGTCAGCGGGGTTCCTAGGCTTGGGTCGGCTTCAAGGTCTTGACAATTGTGATCGCGGTGGGGTGACGGCTCATGTTGCCCTCGGACACGTACAGTTACCCCACAGTAATCAGCGTCGGGCTTAGCCTCGACGCTGATTTTGTTTTGGCCGGGGTTGTAGGTGAGGGCGAGCCGTAGCTCGCGGTAGACGGTGCTTTTGTCCTCGCTGTGGGCCGCAAAGCGCGAATCGTGTGGGAACGCCTCATCACGCAGCACCCACGCTACTTCGCCCACTGGGCCTGGGCCCGTAACCCTCTGATGACGGCCAGGGTGGTACGAGCGGAGTGACGGGAGACTGTCACGCTCCGTTCCGTGGGAGCCCGGAGGTGAGATTCCTCCGGGCGACCCGACCCTGGGGTGGGCGTCCGCCGAGGAACCTGCTTTCGATTTTCGCCTGGGAGGTCATTGCGGTGCGGACGCGGACTTTCACCCGAGTTCGTTCGCCTTTGGACATACCGCCGGAGACGCTCATGATAAGATCATGGGCTTCGGACTCAGGGTCGATCGCGCCGTCGACTTCCGGCACCCGCAGGCCGACGGCGTAGTGCGAGAAAACGGGCATGGTCAGGCTGTACTGGTTGCCGTAAAAAGCGCGTTGGGGCTCACCGATGACGACGGCGTCGAAACCGCGGTTCGGGTCGGCGAGAACGTCAAGAAGCTTGGCGGCGGGGTATGACCGCCACACGGGGGACTGTCCCCAGAGAGGGGGGGCTCGGTGCGGGTAGCGGTCACTGGTGCCAGCGGTATGGTCGGCACGGCACTCGTTGAGCACCTCCGCGCCGAAGGCCACGAGGTCCGGCGCGTCTCGCGGCGGCTGCCGACGCAGCTCAGCGACATCCAGTGGGATCCGGCCGAGGGCCGGCTGGCCCGGGCCGACCTCGCCGACCTCGACGCGGTGGTGCATCTGGCCGGAGCGAATATCGGTACGCTGTGGACCGCCAAGAACCGGGACCGGATCTATCGCTCCCGCATCGACGGCACCAATCTGTTGGTGGCGGCTCTCGCCGGGGCGCGGTCGGCACCGGTCCTGGTCACCGCGTCGGCGATCGGCTACTACGGCGATCGCGGGGACGAAGAGTTGACCGAGGAGAGTCAGCCGGGGGTCGGATTCCTGGCCCGGCTCTGCCAAGACTGGGAGGCCGCTGCGGCGCGAGCCACAGAGCACGGTTGTCGGGTGGTGCAGACCCGGTTCGGGGTCATCCAGGCCCGCGATGCCGGCATGTTGGTGGCCATGCGGCGCTCCGCGCTCGTCGGGCCGGTGGTCCGCTTCGGGCACGGGCGGCGTCACCAAAGCTGGGTGGCACTCGACGACGTCACGCGCGCCATCACGTTCGCGCTCGCTACTCCAGCGCTTGCTGGCCCGCTCAACGTCACCAGCCCCAACCCGATCACGAATGCGGCGTACGCGGCGACGTTGGGGCGGATCATGCGGCGCCCGGTCATTGCCGTACCTCCGCTGTTGCCGCGGATCGCGCTGCCCGGTGTGGCCGACGAGCTGCTGCTGCAGAGCGCGAAGGTCCTGCCAGGGCGATTGCTGTCGGCGGGGTTTCAGTTCCGCTACCCGACCCTCGACAGCTGCCTGCGAGCGCTGCTGTGACTGGGCCACGATACCCCCTCCGGTTGAGAGGCTACCGGCGGTCGCGACCGTACGGGGGCCGAGTCAAGGACTTCGATACGCGAACATTCAGCGAGGCGCTGACGCGCCGCGGCCCGTTCGGCCGGCGGTTCCTTCCCGGCGTGGCGCCGCGCGCGCCGTGGGTCGCAGCAGGTGATAGCGGCCCGCGCGTGCCAGCGCTCAACGAGGTTGGTGAAGGGAAGAGTCCGATAGCGCCGACATGATGCCTCAGCCGCGCTGTCGAATCGCACCAACCACCAACAAGGTCGTGCTGGGCAGATAGAAAAGGCCCACCGAGGCCGCACCGAGGATGACACTGATGCCGAGCACCGAGGCCGAGGCGATCGCCACCGGCCGCCGCGCGCGCCTTGGCGTGACCAGCGGGGCGGCGGCTACCGCCACCGGGATCAGGAGCAGGGCGGCCGCACCCCAACCGGCGACCTTTAGCAAGCTCTCTCGGTCCGTGGTTTCCACCGTCCCGGCGGGCTGGCCTGCCTCCATGGGCGTGCCGACGACGGTGCTCTCGGCGCTCTCGGCCAGCGGTAGGAACAGCAGCGCGGCGCTCACCGCCATCGTGAGCAGAAAGGCTGCGAACAACCAGCGATTGTCCGAGACGGTGAGCGACCATCTGCGGTTGCGCGTAACGGCTTGCTGAGACATCCGCGTTCCTCCGCTGTCGTTGTCGTCCTGGCTCCGGCGGTGCCGCCGTGCAACGTGCTGCCGACTTCCTGATGCTATCGATGTTAGTTAGCTTCTCTTGGGCAGATTCCCGCTCACCGTCCGGTTCCTTCACGGCCGACGCCACGGGGCTGGGGCTCGGGACTGGTGGCCGGCGTCGACTTCCATCTTGGTTTCAGTCCGGAGCGGATCGACCTCGGCAATCAACGGCGGAATTTATCCAATATGGATCTAGGCGTGGAGCGGGTCTCGTTCGGTTCGGGTGGGCTTGACATGGCGGATGCGGTGGTCATCCTGACCGACCACGATGACTTCGACTACGACCTGGTGCCCGCCGTTCCCGGTACGTTTTGGACTGCCGACGCAGACTGCGCCCGGGTCCGAACGTGGAACTGTTGTAGGCGTTCTGCCCATAGCCGCAAGTCGCTGGACGTCGGCGGTCTGCGCGGCGTCGCGAGGGCTGCCGCGGCGACGGGTGTCGCGTTGTCCCGCAGGCGTCGGACATCATATGCTGCCGATGGCTTGACGGTCGATGGGATACGCGCTGCCCGGTGCGGGGCTCGATGTTCGCGGAAGCTTCACGTAGGACCTGGAAGGTGGCAAGGATGAGAACGCTCGCCGCACTCGCTCACAGCAAGAGAAAGGCCGTTATCTATATCTCGGCCGCTCTGTTCGTAGTTGCTGGTGCGGTCGGTGGTGGAGTAATTCCGATGCTTTCCACCGGCGGCTTCACCGACTCCCGGACAGAGTCCGCGCGCGCGAGCGAGTTTATCCAGCGGGAGTTCGGCACCGGCGCACCCAACCTGATCCTGCTCGTTGGTGCCGACCAGGGCGTGGACGATTCCGCTGCGACGCGGGCCGGCACGGAGCTGACCAGCCGGTTGGCGGCTGAGCCGGGCGTCGCCGAGGCGACGTCCTACTGGACGCAGCAACGCCCTGCCGCGCTGCGCAGTAAGGACGGCGACCAAGCCCTCGTTCTGGCCCGGATCGAGGGCGACGAGGACGAGGTTAACAGTCGGATGGAGGTGCTCGGCGAGCGCTACAGCGGCGAGGTGGACGGGCTTCGGGTGCAACTCGGCGGCGCCGCCGAGGCGAACCGTGAGATCATCGAGAACACCGAGCGCGACCTGATCAAGATTGAAGCAATCACCATCCCGATCGTCTTTGTCATTCTCATCTTCGTGTTCCGGGGCCTCGTGGCGGCTTTCCTTCCACTGCTGGTGAGCGTCCTGACCATCGTGTCGGTGCTTCTGGTGATCCGACTGTTGACCACGTTCACCGATGTCTCGGTGCTGGCCACCAACGTCGCGACCGGCCTGGGCCTGGGGCTAGCGATCGACTACAGCCTGTTCATCCTCACCCGCTACCGCGAGGAGCTACGTCAGGGTGCGGCGATGGACCGGGCCATTTCGGCGACGCTGGCCAGTGCGGGACGCACCGTGGTGTTCTCCGCGATCACCGTCGCCCTTTCGCTGAGCGCACTGCTGATCTTCCCGTTCGCCTTCCTACGCTCCTTCGCCTACGCCGGTATTCCGACGGCGTTGATCGCAGCGCTGATCACCATCACGACCCTGCCGGCGTTGCTGGCCGTGCTGGGCCCCCGCGTGGACAAGTTCCAGATCTTCCCGCGTCGCAGGGAACCGGATCCCGAGCGGGGCTTCTGGCATCGACTTGCTACGTCGGTAATGCGGTTTCCCATCCCGGTGGCCGCTGTGGTCATCGTCGTGATGCTCTTCCTCGGCGCCCCGTTCCTCGGGCTGCGGATGGGATTGGCCGACGAGCGGGTTCTGCCCCAGGACGCCAGCGCGAGCCAGGTCGGGGCAACCCTGCGCGGGGAATTCTCATCGATGGATTCACAGCCACTCAACGTGGTGCTGCCCGACGCCCCGGCGAGTGCCGATCGCGCATCCGCAGTGACCAGCTATGCCGCGAGCGTGTCGCGGCTGCCCGACGTGGCCCGTGTCGACACGGTGACCGGGAGCTTCGTGGACGGTACGCGGATGACCGAGGCGACCGTCCAGGCGACGCGGTTCGCGACCGACAGCAGCGTATACCTGGCCGTCACGCCGTCGGTGGACAGCAGGTCGACCGAGGGTGAGCAACTGGTCAAACAAATCCGGTCACTGTCCGCGCCATACGAGGCGCAAGTGAGCGGACCAGCGGCCGAACTGGTCGACTCGCTCGACTCCCTGTATTCTCGGATGCCGCTGGCACTGGCGCTCATCGCGGCCAGCTCGCTCGTGGTGCTTTACCTCTTCACCGGCAGCGTGGTGATTCCGCTCAAGGCCATTGTGCTCAACTGCCTGAGTCTCAGTGCTACCTTCGGCGCGCTCGTCTGGGGTTTTCAGAACGGTCACCTCGAGGGGATCGTCGGCGAGTTCGAGGCCACGGGCACCATCACCTGGACGGTGCCGATCCTGCTCTTCTGCATCGCGTTCGGCCTGTCCATGGACTACGAGGTGTTCATTCTTTCCAGGATCAAGGAGGAGTACGACCGCACCGGCGACAACACCCTCGCCGTGGCCCGTGGACTGGAACGGACTGGCCGTCTGGTGACCGCAGCCGCGATCCTCATGGCCGTGGTCTTCCTCGGGTTCATTATCTCCGGCATCGTCTATCTGAAGGCCATCGGTGTCGGCCTGGCGTTGGCGATCCTCATGGATGCGTTCCTGGTCCGGGGGGCACTCGTGCCCGCCTTCATGCGACTGGCCGGTCGGTTCAACTGGTGGGCCCCCGGACCCTTGCGTGCCCTGCACCGCAGGATCGGCATCAGTGACTCCGATGGTGACGGCCACACACGGCACAGCGTCCAGCCAGGCAGGTCCATCCCTGTTGCCAGTGAGCCCGAATAGCTGGCTTGGTCGGTCGGGGTCGCGGCCCGATCGGTCTATAGGACCTGGCGCGGGCGGTGGTGTCGGTCCGGTGCAGCACGCTGATCGCGCTGCGCCGGCCCGCCATGGTGAGCAGCAGCGATGGGAAACCGTAGTACCCATGGCCCTCCCTGCCGTCGGTAGCCAGGTACTGGAGTAGGTGGGCGGCCATCTCAGAAACCTTGCTGTCGACGATGCCTTCGGATGCTGGGGCCCGGAAGCGATCGGCCTGGATCCGTCCTTATTGGGCCGGCGCCGGACGGCGCGCCGTAACCGGGCGAGGCCCGTGGAAGGGGCGACGTAATCTATCCGGGCTGTCGCGGCCCGAAATGACTGCCAGCTTCGGCTACGGCACCGACGGTCGACGGTCGGATCGCATCATCAACGGCGCGACCATGACCTACCTCTACGACGGTCTGAACCCGCTGCAGGAAAAGGTTAACGGTGTCGTCGCCGCGACCATGACCAGCGCTGGCATTGATGGGTGGCAGCTACGTGAATCTGGAAGACCGTCCTTGGTCTATCGCCGAGCGTTTGGGCCTGCCGTGACAATGCCGGGCCGCAGCACTGGGGTCGTGGCGGGCGCACCCCTGGTCCCGGCCCTCCCTGGAACGCCCATCGTCGACACCAACCCGATCAGCCAACTCTTCACGGCCGTACGCGGGTTTGGTGCACGGAACCGTCGCCGCCGGCCAACTCGGCTTGGTTGGCCTCTCGATCGGTGCGCTCTTGGTGATCTTCGGACCGCTGACCATGGTGCTCTACCACAAGCGTAAGAACGGTTGATCGGCCTTCAGCGGGACCGGTGCACGGGGGTAAGCCGCTCCAGGTCCGCGATGACGTTTACCGCGCTGGGCGTGGCGTTGAATTCGGCCTGGAGGTGTTCGGCGTCGGTTCGGAAGGACGGATTCTCGATTAGCCGGACCAACTCCCGAAGCATTCGGCCAGTGAGGCTTATTCAGCGAGGCTTAGAATGTTCACAGTGGAGCCCTGAGTGTAGAGGACGGTCCGCTTTTAGTAGGATGGAGTTTCCACACAACACCGCACGAAAAGCGAACCGCCGAACTTGTATCATACCACCGGGTTCACCCGAAGCCAGATCCGTGACCTATGCGTCCTCGTGAACGCGGCGGCCGACAATATGGGCGCGAAGCCCTGGTCGCCAATTCTCGGTCTTTACCGATCTGTCGTTGTCGCCCTGACCTACATGCGCAGAAACCGGGTCCAGGCCGAGATTGCCGAGTCTGCCGACGTCTCTCAATCGACGATTTCCCGGGCGATCACTGCCGTCACCCCGTTGATTAATCAGGCGTTGGCCGAGTTCGTGCCCACCGCCGACGACCGCAGTCCCGACGTGCGATACGTCGTGGACGGCACCCTGCTGCCGTGCTGGTCGTGGCGGTCCTGCAGGGCGCTGTTCTCGGGCAAACACAAGACCGCCGGAATGAGCGTGCAGGTGTGCTGCACCCTCGACGGCGGACTGGCCTGGATCTCCGATCCCGTCACCGGAAACCGTCACGACTCTTACTCGATCAACGAATCGGGAGTGCTCGTCACCCTCGATCCGGCGAACTGGATGGGCGACAAGGGGTACGTCGGCAACGACATGATCACCCCATACAAGAAGCCACAGGGCGACGAACTTAAGAACTGGCAGAAAGAATACAATCGGCAGGTTAACCGAATTCGGTGGATCATCGAGCAGGTGATCGCGAACTTCAAAACCTGGCGGATCATGCATACCGACTACCGGAGGCCGCTGAAAACTTTCACCGAAACCATCTCTTGCGTCATCGGCCTAGACTTCTACCGAATGCTCGCTGAATAAGCCTCATTGTTGGGCTGATTGAGGTGGTTCGCGAGTTCCTACCGGGCAGCTGAAGGGGAGCTGGTGACAGTGGACGAGGATGAGATTCTGCACCGCTACGGCCTGCATCCAGTCGTGGAACACCACGATCAGGTTCGTGACCTGCTCATGGCCCAGACTCGGCTTGAAGGGCAGAGCCAGGGTTACGGCGACACGGAGGTGATGAAGCTCTGCTGCGTCCAGCTGTTCCATGCCGGCGTGATGAGCGACGTTCTGACGATCTGGCGGGCGAAGTCGTCAAGTTGGGACGCGTTTTGCTCGATTGACGTCCAGTTGCTGTGCGGCGGCGGGCTGACCGAGACTAAGGCATACCTGCTCACGGAGGGTTCCGACGACGCCGCGCAGGCGCTGGATCACCTCCACCGTAGTGAGGCCGCAGGGGACTTCGCCGACTTCTCGGTGGAGAAACAGGCGTCCTCGTACGCCGACTACTACCACCGCCCGATTCGAGTGTGAGCAACCAATGGCGACGAGGGCGTATCGGGAGTTGGGCGGCGACGACGTGGCGGTCTGGGACCGCTTCTACGCAACGTTCGACTTCCGACCCAGCATGCGCCGTTTCCCGGCGATCACCGAGCCGACTCCATCGGTCACCTGGAGTCTGAGCGGCCTCGGCGACGATCCCGGCTGCACCCGGCTGGATCGCCTGACCGAGGTGGTACACGCTGGGCTCACCGCGCTTGTGGGCACGGGCTCGATCCTGTGTTTGGACTGGCAGCACCCGTGCTACCGGGTCTGGCCGAGCCTTGTCGGACCCGAGAACATCGATCCGCCGCGCCAGCCCGGCTGGCCGCTCTCGCCGTACCCCGACGGCGACTACTACATCTACCTCGCCGAGAACTTCCGGTTCGGTACCTTCGGCCACCCGTGGGAGCTGTCGCTGTGCGTGTTCGGCGGCGACCTGCTGGACCTGGTAGAAGCCGATCTGCATGAGGTTCTCGGCCAAGTTATGCGCCGTGACGGTCGGCAGGTGCCCGCATGATCCAACTCCTCGTCCACGAGCTGATGACGCTCGGTACCGAAGCCGGGGCGCACCAGCGCCTGCTCCAAGCGCTCGCCCGGACGGCACCGCCGTCGGCGTCGATGGCGCCGGTGGCCGCCGATCCACCCGTAGAATGGACCGACTCGCCCCGCCATGGGCCCACCCGGGAGGACGACATGGCGCTTTCCTTCGGACTCGACGACGCGGTGCTGGCGGACTTTCCCGAGAGCCAGGTGCGACTGGTCCTGGCCGACGGTGTCCGTAACGACGGGTCGTGGCCGCTCACCGATCGACTGATCGACGAGTAGACGGCAGACCTGGCAACGGGCAGGTGGCAGCCGCACGACGAGTCCCGGCCCACGATCGGCTCGTGGCACGAGGCGTACCGACGGTTCGGCACCAACCCCCGACGGACGCGGCCCAGCGTGGACGCGTTGAGCCGCCGCCTGGCCAAGGTGGGACGGCTGCCCAGGGTGAATCCCGCGGTCGACGCGTACAACCTGGTGTCGGTGCGGCACGGGATTCCGGCCGGCGCCTTCGACGTCGCCAGCATCGACGAGCCGGTGGTCGTGCGCCCGGCCCAACCGGGCGATGGATTCACCCCGCTCAACGAGACGGACCGGCGGGAGGAGCCGGGCCCCGGTGAGGTGGTGTACGCGGTCGGTTCGGAGGTGCTGACCCGGCACTGGAACCACCGCGACTGTGACCGCAGCAAGGTCACGCCTGCCACCCGACGGGTCGTCTTCATCCTGGAGCGGGTCAGCGCGTCGGCGGTCCCCGACGAGGCCATGATCGCGGCGCAGGACCTGCTCGTGGAGCTGGTCACCCCACACGCGGAACGGATCACCGTGCTGGCCCTCTCCGCCGACTCACCCCGGACGGAGACCGTCTCGGTGTGAGCGCCGGCCGGGACGCCCAGCCGCGGGCAGCTCAGCCTTGCGTCACCCGGATGGCCCTGGCCGGGCAGAGCGCTGAGGCGGTCAGCACCCGGTCGGTCGAGTCCGGGCCCGGCTCCTTGTCGAGCAGCACCACCACCCCGTCGTACGAGTCCTGGTCGAAGACCTCTGCGGCGGGGCGGTTGTCGGGTGGGTTCGAGCTTGTGTAGGCGGCGGCCGTCGGCGGCTTTGCCTGGGTTGGGTGTGGTCCGGCGTCGGCGAGGCGGTACCCGGAGGGCGGGCGTCCGCCGAGAAACCTGCCTTCGACTTTCGCCTGGGAGGTCGTTGTGGTGCATTTAGTTGTCGGCTCGTCACGTTCGGATGGTGGTCGATATCGGTGGCGGCGTCGCCGCGGGCGTGCCAACCTGGGGCGGCCCGCCATTGATTTCAGTGGGCAGGGCGCGTAGCCACCACGATTACGATGAGGAGTGACAAATGCGAGCAGCTTCCACGATCCGGACCCTTGACCGTCCTACCGTGGAGTTCTGCCTTGGCGTTGTTGAACCTCGGAATCGTCGCCCATGTTGACGCTGGAAAGACCAGTCTGACCGAACGCCTGCTCTACGAGGCCGGTGCCGTGTCCCAGCTGGGCAGCGTGGACGCCGGCACGACGCGGACCGACTCGATGGCGCTGGAGCGCCGGCGCGGAATCACCATCCGGGCGGCGGTCACGTCCATCATGATCGGTGATGTGAGCATCAACCTGTTGGACACCCCCGGCCACCCCGACTTCATCGCGGAGGTCGAGCGCTCGCTGGCCGTGCTTGATGCCGCCGTGCTCGTGGTGTCGAGCGTCGAGGGGGTCCAGCCGCAGACCGTCGCCATTTGGCGGGCGCTGCGCCGCATCGCCGTACCGACAGTGCTCTTCCTTAACAAGGTGGACCGCCGCGGTGCCGACGTAAACCGGGTAATGGCCGAGGTACGCCAGCGGCTCGGGGCGCGTGCGGTCATGCTCACCACGGCCGTCGCCCAGGGCGGCTGCGATGCCCGGGTGCGGGCCGTGGGCCTCGACGCCGAACCGGTGCTGGAGGCGGTGGCGGAGATCGACGACGACGTGGCGGCGCGGTGGCTGACCGACGAGCCGGTGCGTGTCAGCGACGTCCGCCGGGCGATCCGGAACTCGGTGCGCCGCGCCGAACTCGCCCCGGTGGCGTGCGGCTCCGCGATCACCGGAGCCGGGGTGCGGCAGCTGTGCCACCTCCTGGCGGACTTGCTCCCGCGCGCCGAGGAGCGGGACGGTCCACTGGCGGGTACGGTCTTCGCCGTCGATCGGGACGGGCACGGCCGGCGGGCCTGGCTACGGTTGTGGTCCGGGCGTCTGCACGTACGGGATCGGGTGCAGCTCGCCGAAGCGCGCCCCCAGACGGTGACCCAGGTCGCCGTCATGGAGCCCGACGGCGTCCTGGTGCGCCCCAGCGTGTCCGCCGGGCAGATCGCCGCGGTACGCGGCGTGTCGGCCCGCATCGGCCAGCACATCGGGGACCCGCCGCGGCGGCACGTCTACCGGTTCCCACCGCCGACCAGGCAGGCGGTCGTCGAGCCCGTCGAACCGGACCAGCGCTTGGCGATGTTCGCTGGCCTGGCCGAGCTGGCCGACGAGGACCCACTGGTGGACTTGCGGCTCGACGAGCAGCAGGCGGAGGCGGTGATCCGCCTGCACGGCGAGGTCCAGAAAGAGGTGCTGGCTGCCCTCATGGAGGACCGGTACGGCGTCCGGGTGCGGTTTTCCGGCACGCTGACGGCCTGCATCGAACGGGTCGCCGGCACCGGAGCCGCCGAGGAGCGAGCCCACGAGTACGGCAACCCGTACCTGGCTGGGTTGGGGTTGCGCATCGAGGCCGCCCCGGTCGGACACGGCATCGAATTTCGCCCCGGTATCGAGCCCGGCCGGCTACCACCGGCATTCGTCGCGGCCACCGAGGAGGGCGTGCGGGCCGCGCTCCGACAGGGCCGGCACGGCTGGCCGGTCACCGACTGCACGGTCACCATGATGACCTCCCGATACTGGCCGCGACAGAGCAGGCCGCACCAGAAGTTCGACAAGTCCCTCTCGACGGTAGCGGCGGACTTCCGCAATCTCGCCCCGGTCGTGGTCGCCGCGGCGCTGCGCCGGGCCGGTACCCGGGTGTGCCAGCCGATTGAGCGATTCGACGTCAACCTTCCGCAGCATGCGGTGGAGAGGGTGATGGCGTTGCTCGGCCGGCTGGGAGCAGTCGTCCACGATACCGCCGTCGCCGGTGGGTACCTCGAGGTGGCTGGCACCCTGCCGTCGGCGCGGGTGCCGCAGGTCGTCGCTGCGCTTCCCGACCTCACCGGCGGCGAGGCCGTCCTGACCACCACCTTCGACCACTATGCGCCGGTGACCGGTGAGGACCCGTCGACGTTACCTCGGCGGGGACCCGATCCGGGTGATCGAGAGGCATGGTTCCGTGCCGTACCGCGGTAGTGCCGGACTGCGGGGGAGTACCTGGCCGCCGTCGGGCGGCCCGGCGCGACGCGGAGGGAGGCCCGAGCATGATGAGGTCCGCCGTCTCGGCAACTCCGGGCTGGTGGTGTCGGTCGTCGGTCTGGGGTGCAACACCTTCGTTCGCATGATCCACATCGACGATGCCCGTGCCGTCGTCGACGCCGCCCTCGACGCCGGCATCACCTGCTTCGCCGCCGCGAACATCTACGGTGCCGGTCGGGGCGAGTCCGAGCCGATGCTCGGGGCGGTCCTCAAGGGCCGCCGCGACGATGTCGTGGTTGCCACGAAGTTCGGCATGAGCCCGGCTCTGCGCCAGTGCAGTGACGTCAGTGCATCGTCACTGATCAACCACTGCAAGATTGGCAGGACACGGCTTCGTCCCCGAATGCGATCTCATCGGACCTGAAGTAGCCCGCGTTCGGCCAGGTAGGCGCGGAGCGTCTCGGCGTCCTCGGCAGACAGCAACCGGCGGGGGATTACGGTCGCCGGCATCTGACCGACGTACAGGATCCAGAACTCGGGGGTGTCCTTGACCTGATCGACCCCGTCCCAGGCGATGCCGCTGGACTGCGAGCCACTGCGCATCAGAATGTTGTCGTCAGTAATCTCATAGGCCCCCTCGACGGCGTAGCCACTGGACCGGCGCCGGGCGCGCAGCCGGACCCACGGCCAGTACAGCATCGCCAGCAGGCCACCCATGAGCATCGTCAGCCACAGCGGCTGGATCTGGTCGCCCCATCCGAGGCTCCGCGATACGGCGAGGCCGGCCGTCCCCGCCGCTGCCAGCGCGGCGCCGAGGCATAGGTACTTGCGTAGCTGATCAATGGTGAGCGCAGCGGCCACGCGGCTCGGGTAGGCGGGATCTGCCGGGACGTCAAAACGGATGTGCACGCCAGAACGATAGTGCCCCACAGCCCGCGACCGCTTCGCCCCCAGCAAGGGGCACGCGAGCTCCGCCCTTGTACGCCCTCCTCGCGGAGTCCAGGTTCATCGCACCCGAGGAGACCGCCGAGTACGGCAAGACGGGCAGCCGCCTCGCCGGCACCCGCTGCGCCGCCCGGAAAGCGTGGAGTCCTCCACCGGCTCGCTCGGCACGGCGCGAAGATGACTGGGGGAAGCGGGCATGAGCGACATCGTGCTCAGCCAGCAGCAGTGGGACGATCTCTGCCAACGCGCCGATGCCCACCGGGCCTCACCGCCCGAGCCTGCACGCCCGCCCGGCCCGCCGGGCAGCGAGACGGTGACGACAGCAGGAAGCCATACGAGAATGCCGTGTTGGGCCGATTCGCGGTTGGGGAGCTCAATTCGAAGTGATGACGATCTTGCTGCGGACGTGGCCGCCCTCCATCTCGCGGTGGGCGTCGGCCGCTCGGTGCAGCGGATGGCGGCCGGAGACCTCGATCCGAGGCGCACCCCGGTCATACAGCTCCACGAGCTCCGCGAGCCGGTCGCGGCTCCGTTGGCTGAAGATGGCCCGGACACCGAGCTGCCCCACCCGGTCGAAGTCCACGAGTGTGCCGATCCGGTCAGGGTCGGCGACCAGCTTCACCGAGGCGTCGAGGGCCGCACCGCCGGTGGCGTCCAGAGCGGCCGTGACCCCGCCGGGCGCCAGTGCCTGCACCCGCTCGACCAGCCCGTCGCCATACTCGGAGGGCACGGCACCCAGTGAACGCAGATAGTCGTGGTTGCGCAGGCTTGCCGTGCCGACCACCGTGGCACCCCACAGCCGGGCGAGCTGGACCGCCACCGTACCGACTCCACCGGCCGCCGCGTGGATCAGCACCGCGTCGCCTGCACCCACCCGCAGGTGGACCGGTCAACGGGTCCGTATTTGGAACGCCGGACGTGGCGGTGGCCAGCGCATTCTTCACCGAGTTGTTCGGGTGGAAGGTGCAGGTGCAGGCGCATGGTGGTCCGATCGACACCGGAAGCGCCGTGCCCGGTGGCATGCATCGCGACCCGGGCCCGCCGCAGCACTACCTCTACTTCGCCGTCGACGACATCGAGGCCGCCATGAAGCGGGTGGTGGAGTTGGGCGGTGAGGTGGAGCCGATGCGCCCCCGACCGAACAGTGGGGTGCCTTCGTCGAGTGTCGGGACAACCAGGGTCTTCCCTTCGGGCTGCACCTACCGCCGAAAAGCCTCCTCCTGAACCGCGCGTGGGCCGTGCCCGGAGACGACCGTCGACCGTGACCACCGAGCCGGTAAGGTAGGAGCCGGCACCGCGACCGACGGCGGTTAGCTCCTGGGCGGCGTCCGCACAGTCGGATTTGGTTCGGGCGGTGAGCTAGACCCGGACCCCAGCCGAGGCGAAACCCCGCGCGATCATCCTCTCGATCCCCTGGGTGCCGCCCGTGACGAGGGTGGTCTTTCCCGCTATCGAGAACAGCTCACTCATGACAACCATCAAGAGGCAAGATACTTCACCACGGTACGATGCCGAACACGCTGCTGCCTACGGCGATGCCCCGTAGATGGCGGTGCCGCCGGCCAGCGGTGACTTGTTCCTTGCGTCGCGTCGGAGCGGCCACGACGGACGCATAGAGTAGTTTCGCCCTGCGTCAATCCGTAGTACCGAGTTCGAGGAGAGCCCCATGGCCGATGCCTCCGTCGCGCCCACCGTCGCCCCGTACCTCGCCTACGAAAACCCGGCGGAGGCCATCGAGTGGCTGACCGGCACATTCGGTTTCACCAAGCTGGCCGTCTTCGACGACGGTCAGGGCAACGTTTACCACGCTGAGCTCCAGGTCGGCGAGCGTGGTCTGATTATGATCAGTGGCGTCAACTCGACCCTGCGTATCGGCGAGCCGTTGGCGCTCGGCGCCGCGTCGGCTGGCACCTTCGTCCGTCGGGAGACCGACACGGAGGTGAACGAACTTCATCGCAAGGCGGTGGCCGCCGGCGCGGAGATCCTGCTCGAACCGGAGGCGAAGCCGCACGACTCGTACGAGTTCACCTGCCGTGACCCGCAGGGGCACGTGTGGACCTTCGCGACCTACCGGACCAGCCTCGGCTGACTTCCACTCGTTCCGACTGCGGTCTCGGTCCCACCCAAGCGGGACCACCGGCAGTGTGCTGGCGCTGGTCGACAATCCGATGCAGCGTGAGCGGCTGGTCGCCGACGACACACTGCTGCCGTCGGTGGTGGAGGAACTGCTGCGTTGGGTTAGCCCGATCATGCAGTTCCGGTGACCGGTCCGGTCGTCCGGTCGGAGAGCAACTTCGTCGACGGCGTCAAGTCCCTGCCCGGGAGCTCTACTGGACAGCCCCGCCCGCGCGGGTGGTGGTGTCTGCTGATCTGCGCGATCGACGGCATCCCCCGGTTGGCGGCCAACAGCGCGGGGCTGAAGCGCTCGTGATGGTGATGCCGCCGGCATCACCATCACCGTGGCGACCGCTCGCCGCCCGCATTCGGTCATCCTCCTAGGATGGTCTAGGGGGTGTGATGCCGAGGCCGACTACGTTAGCCAAGCGCGCTTGGCTTTTGGGTCGTCTCGGCTGGTGTCCGCATGCGCGAGCAAAGCGGTTCGGGGCGCAGGCCGTGCGCGGCATGGATGTCCATCCCGGTGTGGGCGGAGTCGATCGCGTATTCCGTGTAAATCAGCCTGGCGTTGATGAGTTCGACCGTCGCAGGTCTGTCCTTTGTTGAGCAGGTGCACTGCCTGGTAGGCGGGCATCAACGGTGCTCTGCCAGGACCGTTGTCTGTTGCGGTATGTCGCCCAGGCGAGCAGGGTCAGCCATGACCAGGCCGCGACGATCATGATTCGCTGAAACAGGCCGCCCAATGCTACGAGGTTCGGCGATTGGGCGAAGGCGGCGTTCGAGAGCCCGAGGGTGACGAGGAAGACGACGGCGGTGGCAGTTGAGTACAGCATCCAGCCCCATCGAGCTACCCCCGCTTTTATGGAGCTTCTTGACCATGGCCTGACGGCCGTGGGAGAGGAAGTGTCTGTGGCAGCACCGAAGAAGTACCCCGATGAGCTACGTCAGCGCGCTGTGCGCTTGTACCGCGAGTCGGATCCGAAGCCGGTGATCCGGCGCCTGGCCGAGCAATTCGGTGTGCATCACGAGGCGCTGCGGAACTGGATCCGGCAGGCCAAGGCTGACGAGGGTGAGCGGCACGACCGGCCGACCAGCGAGATGGTCGAGGAGAACCGTCGGCTACGCCGCGAGGTCACCGAACTGCGGCGGGCGAATGAGAGCCTGAAGTCCGCGTCTTGATATGCGGGTGACCTGTGAGGGGCCACGCCAGTTTCGTGCTGGTAGTGCTCTTCGATCGAGGGAGACCCGCCATCAATACCATGATCTTGTCCCTGGTTCGGGCGGCGGACGGTGTTCCGCAGCTCGGGCATGGGCTTCTGGATGAGTATCTGCGGTTCGTCGCTGCGCGGACGCGGCCCAACACCGTGTCCGCGCATGCATTCGATCTGAAGGTGTTCTTCTCCGTCGTGGTCAAGCAGCCGTCGGAGGTGACGACTGCTGACGTGCTCGGCTTCATCGAGGCGCAGCGTGCTCCGCGCCGGGGCGGTAACGTGGTCCGGTTGGCCGACGGCGAGGCCGGGCTGGCCGCCTCGACGATCAAGCGCCGGCTGGCGACGGTATCGGGGCTGTTCGCTTACTTGGACGCGCGGGGGCTGGTGACGGGCAATCCGGTGCCGCGGGGCTTGGCCACCCGCCGTCCGGGACGGCGCGGGGTGCCGTTGATCCGCGCGCCGCGGCTGCTGCCGCGCGTGCTGACGCCGCCGGAGGCGGCGGCGTTGCTGGCGGCGTTGCGCACGTTCCGGGACCGGGCGATGGTCGAGCTGATGCTGCTGGCAGGGCTGCGCCGTTGCGAGGTGCTGGGTCTGGCCCTGGCCGATATCCGTCCCGGGGAACGCCGGGTGTTCGTCGCCGAGGGCAAGGGCGGTAGTCAGCGCATCGTGCCGGTCGGGTCGCCCTTCTTCGCCTCTCTGGCGTCCTATCTGAATATGGAACGTCCCGTGGAAACGCTGACGGATAAGGTGTTCGTCGTCCTCAAGGGTCGGCGTCGAGGGCAGCCGCTGACTGCTGACGGACTCGATGAGATCCTCGACGGCGCCCGCGGCCGGGCCGGGCTGTCCCACGCGACATGTCACGAGTTGCGCCACACGTGCTTCACGCGGCTGCGGGAGGCGGGTATGGCGCTGGAGGCGATCCAGGCCCAGGCGGGGCACCGGTCGATCGAAACGACACGCGTCTACCTGCATCTGGCCGACGGGTGGCTGGCCGATGAGTACCGCAAGGCGATGGACATCCTCGACGGCCTGCACGCTGACGTCGTGGAGGTGGCCAGGTGAGCGCTGTCACCACGAGGATCCTGGCGTTCGGGCCGCGGACCGCCGGCCTCGCCGGGCAGTACGTCGCCGCCGGGGACACCGAGGCCGCGCGCAAGTGCCGCCGGCATGTCACCGAGGCGTTCACGCGCCTGTTCTGCGACTTCGACGTGTGGCTTGCCGCGCCGGCAGCCGACCGGCTGGCCGCACCGTTGCCGGTGCGCGGCTTCGTCGCTTGGGCCGCGGTCATCACCGGCGTCGCCGTTGACGCCGAGTACGTCGTGGCAGCCCGCTCCAAGTGGGGCCTGTTCCTGGCCGAGAAGCACCCGCAGACCGCGGCCACGTTTCGCGCTGAGGCCGCAAGCCTCGGCTTCGACACCCGCGAGATCGACAAGATGTGGTCGAAGCTGTCGCAGATCACGGTCATCGCCGGCTGCCCGCCGGACCTGCTCACCGCGCAGCAGTACGTCGCCGGCCGTGACCTGTTCGCCGATGCGCTCACGGCCCTGCGCGGACACCGGCCCAAGACACTGGCCACCCCGCTGTTCGGCCTGGACGCGGTGATGTTCCAGCGTGGCCAGGCACCGGTCCCGGCACTGCGCAAACCATGGGCCGCCCGGTCGGTGCACGAGGTCGACTGGGACCACGTCGCGGCGACCGCGCCGACGATGACCGCCACGATGCGCCGTTACCTGACCCAGGTCGCGATCAGCCTGCGCCCCTCGTCAGTCCAGGTCATCGACACCACCCTGCGGCAGCTGGCAGGGTTCCTCGTCGCAGAGCATCCGCAAGTCACCACAGTCGCCGGCATCAGCCGCCAACACATCGAGGCGTTCAAGTCGTGGCTGGCAGCCAGAGCCGGTTACCGCAAGCAGCGCAGCCTGTCCAGAACCACGCTCGGTATGAGGATGGGACACCTACGGGCGTTCTTCGAACGTATCGCCGAGTGGGACTACGACGACGTCCCGCCCCGCATCCCGGTCTTCGCCTCCGACCGGCCGCTCAAGGACCGTCCCCTGCCCAAATTTCTCGACGACCCGGCCGCCGCGAAGATGATGACCGCAGCCAGGGCCCTGCCCGACCGGTTCGACCGCCTGGCCGTGGAACTGCTGGCCCGCACCGGAATGCGCAAAGGCAAACTACTCGGCCTGACCGTCGACGCCGTGGTCCAGATCGGCTCGGCCTACTGGCTACGCACCCCCGTCGGCAAGATGCGCACCGACCGCTACATCCCCCTGCACCCCGCAGCCAAGACCCTCATCGACGAGGGGGATCGCCGAACGCGCCGACTGGCAGAGCAGCGACCTGCTATTCACCGACCGCGGCCGGCCGATCCCCGCCACCCGGGTCGACAAGGCCGTCCAACGCGCCGCCACCAACGCCGGCATCGGCCACGTCCACCCACACCAACTACGCCACACCCTGGCCACCCAGGCCATCAACCGCGGCATGAGCCTCGAAGCGATCGCCGCCCTGCTGGGCCACAAGACAATGACCATGACCATGGTCTACGCCCGCATCGCCGACCGCACCGTCGCCGACGAGTACTTCGCCGTCACCGCCAAGGTCGAAGCCCTCTACCAGCACCAGCAGACCCCAAACCTGCCCGCTGACGCCGAAGGCACCCAGATGCGCAAACTCCGCGCCGAGGTCCACCGCCGGATGCTCGGCAACGGCTACTGCGCCCGCCCCGTCGAACTCGACTGCCACTTCGAATCAATCTGCGAATCCTGCACCTTCTTCGTCACCACCATCGAGTTCCGGCCCACCCTGCAAGCCCAACGCGACGACGCTGAACACAAAGGTCAACTCGGCCGCAAAAAGATCTTCGACGGACTCATCGAACGACTCGACTCAACCGGTACTTGACACACATCACCCACATAAGGCGTCTTTCTTCGCGGCGGAGCTCGACCCAACCCGGCGACGGCCATGAGGTTCGTTCACGAACACCGTGACCAGTTCGCGGTCGCGCTCCTGCTACGGGTCCTGAACATCGGCGCCTCGACCTACTACGCGTGGGTCAAGCAGGCCGAGCAGCCCTGCGACCGGGACGTGGTCGACCTGGGGCTGATCTCCGATCCGACTTCTGGTCCTCGGAGTGTTGGCGTGGCTCGTGGCCGGGCTGGTCTGACGAGTCGGCCGGTGTCGCCGAACGGTCGCAGCCCTGTCGAACATGGCCTATCCCCGCTCGCCACCAGCCGGGGGCCCGCGGTCTGCGCCGGTCTCGTCGCCGCGCGCGGGTACCGCGGACCGCCGGACGAGCGGCACGGTGGACGACGCCACCGCCCCGGCCCGTCGGCGTCGGTGCCGGAACACCACCAGTGCGAGGACGACCAGGACCACCAGGAGCGCTGTGCCGGCATTACCGATGACCGTTTCGATGCGTTCCACGGAGGCGCCGGCCAGCGCGCCGGCGAACACGTACAGCGCCGACCATAGGTAGGCCCCGGCGAGGGAGGCGGGAAGGAAGTGCGGGTACGGCACCTTCGCCATCCCGGCGGTGGCCGGGGTGAGGGTACGGACGATGGGCAGCAGCCGGGTCAGGAACACCGCCCACGCACCGTAGCGTTGTAGTGCCGCCATCGCGCGGTCCCAGTTTGCGGCACTGATCTGGCGGCCGGGGTAGGTGTCGCGTAGGCGTTGGCCGTAGCGGCGGCCGAGGAGGTAGCCGATGTGGTCGCCGGCGGAGTTCGCCACGCCCACGACCAGGAAGAGGCAGACGAGGGTGACCGGGCTGTCCATCGCGGCGCCGAGTACCAGGACGACGGTCTCCCCGGGGACGACGATGCCGAGGCCGAGCCCCGACTCGGCGGTGCTGAACGCGGCAGCGGCCAGCAGGACCACCGGCGTCGGAAGATCGGACAGGGTGTCCAGGACGCCGGTGATCCACGACACGGACTTACCTCCAAGGTTGAGCGATCTATCGGGTGGGGTCACGTCTCGTGTACAAAGTGCGAGCTTATCGCTTCAGGTAATTCGGGCGTACTCGGCAGGACGGGTGCTACCCCCGCTCTTTTCTGAGACAGGACTGGCCGGGTACCTCGCAAGCTGACCGCGTTCGCCGACCGGTTCGGGTAGCTGGGCGGTCTCGCTGCCCCGGCTATCGGCTGCCTTCCCACCGCCGTCGCCGGAGCGGGGTCGCCGTCGCTAGGGGGAGCTCTGGGGGCGGTAGGGGGTTGGGGGTGCGCACGCCGCTTCGTAGGGTCATCGCGAACAACCAAACAATGCCTGAAGAAGCTCTCTATTTTCGACAGTTGCTGTCCCGATGGCCCGTGAGTCGCGATTGGCCCGGGCTTTGTGGCTGGGCTAGTGGTGGGAGACATAGATGGGAAACGAGGAGAAGCTTCTCGGGTACCTGAAGCGGGCCACCACAGATCTGCGCGAGGCTCGCCGGCAGCTACGCAACGCCGAGCGCCGGGAGTATGACCCGATCGCGATCGTCGGTATGAGCTGCCGATTTCCGGGCGGCGTGGACGGTCCGGCGGCGCTGTGGCAGCTCCTCGTCGAGGGGGGCGACGCCATCTCCGACTTTCCCGACGACCGGGGCTGGAACACCGAGGACATCTATGACCCCGACCGTTCCAAGGTCGGCAAGACGTACGTGCGGAGCGGCGGTTTCCTTTCCGACGCCGCGCTTTTCGACCCCGAATTCTTTGGCATTTCCCCGCGTGAGGCGATGGCCATGGACCCGCAGCAACGGCTGTTGCTGGAGGCGTCCTGGGAGGCGTTCGAGTCGGCGGGCATTGACCCGGTCTCGGTACGCGGCAGCCGTACCGGCGTGTTCGCCGGGCTCATGTACCACGACTACTCGGCCCGGCTGCCGACGGTGCCCGCCGAGCTGGAGGGCTTTCTCAGCAACGGCAACGCCGGCAGCATCTTCTCCGGCCGGGTCGCGTACGTGCTGGGACTGGAGGGGCCGGCGATCACGGTGGACACCGCCTGCTCGTCGTCACTGGTCGCGTTACACCTGGCGATTCAGGCTCTGCGCCGGGAGGAGTGCACCCTGGCGCTGGCCGGTGGCGCGACGGTGATGGCCACCCCGGAGACGTTCGTCGACTTCAGCCGGCAAGGGGGTCTGGCCTCCGATGGCCGGTGTAAGCCGTTCGCTGCCGCCGCCGACGGCACCGGTTGGGCCGAGGGCGTCGGGGTGCTGCTCGTCGAGCGACTCAGCGACGCCCAGCGTAACGGGCACCGGGTGCTGGCCGTCGTACGCGGCACCGCGGTCAACCAGGATGGCGCCAGCAGCGGCCTCACTGCCCCCAACGGTCCCTCGCAGCGTCGCGTCATCGCCGACGCCCTGGCGAATGCTCGGCTTTCTGCCTCTGATGTGGATGTGGTGGAGGCGCATGGTACGGGTACGACGTTGGGTGATCCGATTGAGGCGCAGGCGATTCTTGCGACTTATGGTCAGGGTCGGGAGTTGCCGTTGTGGTTGGGTTCGGTGAAGTCGAATCTTGGGCATACCCAGGCTGCTGCTGGGGTGGCTGGTGTGATCAAGATGGTGATGGCGATGGGGCATGGGGTGGTGCCTCGTACGTTGCATGTGGATGAGCCGAGTCCGCATGTGGATTGGAGTGCTGGTGCGGTGCGGTTGGCGGTTGATTCGGCTGACTGGCCGGTTACGGGGCGGCCGCGGCGGGCGGCTGTGTCGTCGTTTGGGATTAGTGGTACGAACGCGCATGTGATTGTGGAGGAGGCTCCGTCGGTTGAGGCTGCCGGGTCTGGGGTGGGGTCGTCTGGGTCCGGGTCTGGGTCGTTCGGGTCTGGGGTGGAGTTGGTGGTGTCTGCGGTGGGGGTGTCTGAGTCTGCGGTGGAGCGGGCTCCGTTGGTTGGTGTTGGTGAGTCGGTGGGGGTGGTGGAGTCGCCGGTGGTGTTGTGGCCGTTGTCGGGTCGGTCGGTGTCGGGGCTGGTGGGTCAGGCGGAGCGGTTGCGGGGTTTTGTGTCTGGTGAGCGGGCGGTGGATGTGGGGTTGACTCTTGGGGTGGGTCGGGCGGGTTTGGAGTATCGGGGTGTGGTGGTGGGTCGGGAGGTGGGGGGGTTGGTTGCTGGTTTGGGGGAGTTGGTTGGTGGTGGTGGTGTGTCGGGTCGGGTGGTGTCGGGTCGGACGGCGGTGTTGTTTTCGGGTCAGGGTTCGCAGTGGGTGGGGATGGGTCGGGAGTTGGCGGGGGCGTTTCCGGTGTTTGCGGGGGTGTTGGATGAGGTGTGTGGGGTGTTTGGGTCGTTGTTGGGGGGTGATTTGCGTGAGGTGATGTTTGTGGATTCGGGTGGTGTGTTGGGTGAGACGGGGTGGGCGCAGCCGGCGTTGTTTGCGTTTGAGGTGGCGTTGTTTCGGTTGGTGGAGTCGTGGGGTGTGGTTCCGGATTTTGTGGTGGGTCATTCGGTGGGGGAGTTG